>JAGTJW010000002.1:900000-1074831 GCA_023657425.1 Ideonella sp. WA131b | reverse complement strand
GGCCGCGCGCGGGTACGACCGGGACGGATGGTTGACAGATTCTCTGGGCGGATGGTTGACACGCAATAGGACGATCGGAGCTCACAAGAGGAGTTTCCGATGCCCTGGAAAGAAGTCAACGTCATGGAACTGAGGAAGCAATTCGTACGGGACTACAAGCTCGAGGCGCACAGCGTGAAGGACTTGTGCGCAATGTATGGCATCCGCGCTTGCGTTCGCGACAGATGGTGCTGCGATGGCGGCCCATGGTGCGACCGATGGCGGCCAAGCTCTGACGCTCCTTGAGCTTGGTCTCAATCGCCCAACGTTCGGCATCAGAAAGATGTGAGTACTTCGAACCCATTGCAAAGCTCCATATTGGGGTTGGAGCGTTGCACTTAAATAGTGAGACTGCCGCGATGCCTAACGTTCGAGCTACGCTGCCCGCGGAGGCATGCAGTGTAAGCCTGATGTGCGAAGGTGCCGAAGGCGCCGCACACCAGGCTTACGCTGCATGCCGTAGCGGGTCAGCTTGAGCGAGGGGTTAGCCCTCGCTCGTGGGTCAGGGATGACTACCCGCTTATGCGATAGGAGAACACACCCGAAGTGAGAGGTGAGTAAGAAGGGTCTGTGCCCTCCTTTGGAGCGAAGTCTGGAGCCCGTGGTACGAACAGTCCGCTTTCTAGGACAAAGAAGTGTGATCGGGCAATATATAGGCCGGTCGAGTTAGCCAGAACATGTCGAGGTTTCAACCGCACTATTGTAAGTGGCCACTTGTCTGCCGGAATCAAGCTTGATTGATATTGCTTGAGGAGGGCAGGTGCGAGGGCAGCAAGTTCTGCAAGAACTGCGTCGTTCGGTGGCGTTGGGGTGCACGCAACAAAACTCGCCAGTATGGGTAGAACCAAGATTGAGCGACGGAAGGGGATTTGCGTTTGCCGCATTGGCTGACTCCGTTGACGAAATCTTGCGATGACCGGCGATACGTGTGCTTGCGAGGCCAAACGTTCGAGCCAAGCTGCCCGCGGAGGCAGGTACTGTAAGCCCGGACTGAGACAATGTACGGAGTACCTCAGGCGGGGCTTACAGTGCCTGCCGTAGTGGGTCAGCTTGAGCGAGGGGTTCGGCCTCACTGCACAGAGCCGCGCTTCTGCTTCTTGAGCCAGTCCTGCAGAGCTGCGTCGACTCGGGACTGCCACCCTTCACCGGTTGCCCGGAACCGTTCAACAACGTCTCGGGACAATCGGATGGTGATTCGCTCCTTCGTGGGCGACTTCTGCGGACCGCGTACGCCAAGCTTCTGTTGCAGCGAAGCGGGCAGGGCAGTCGCTGACCGGAAGCTCTTGATGTCTTCCGCCTTCAACTCGCGGACTTCGCCATCAGGGCGAGTCAGTGGAACGCGCTTGGGCATAACGCTTCACCTCTCTTGGGTTGGCCTTGCGAAAGCTGATGACACGAACCCCGTCGGTAGTTTCTGTGAAGCACAGAACGTGGACACGGTCTCCCACAAGACCCAGAGCTACGTACCGAGTCTCAGGGTACTCCCTGCGATCGTCCACGGCGAACACAGCGGAGTCGAAGCTGAAGTCTGCGGCTCTCTCGAAGCTAAGACCTCGCAGCCTCAGGTTGCGTTCGTTCTTGGATTGGTCGAAGGTGATCCGCACAGAGCGGATTGTATGCACAAACAGATGGCTGCGCTAAACTGGGCCGAGGCCTGACCTGGGCGTCTGTTGTGAGGCCGAACGTTCGAGCTAAGCTGCCCGCGGAGGCAGGCGCTGTAAGCCTGGTTCCCGATGATGCACCATGTGCCGCGGACCAGGCTTACAGTGCCTGCCGTAGCGGGTCAGCTTGAGCGACCGGTTAGGCCAGCCGCTGGTGCGCAGCGCACCGGGCGCACCCGAGATGGAGTGCTGCTGGAGAGGTTGAAGTTCTGCGCCCGGTGCGCGGTGAGCACAGACAGGTGGCGTCCCACAGGCCTGTCCCTGCGAAGCAGCTTGCGCTGGTGGCGTGCAAAGGAAAGCCAGGGCCGAAGCGGGGCGCTGAACGATGAAGTCCAAAGGTGCCTTGCGAGCGAGGGGACAAGTGGCGAAGGCGAGCCGCGTGCGGCGAGCCGTGATGAGGACAACCGGCATTGCTCTTCGGCGGGCCTAACGTTCGAGCTAAGCTGCCCACGGAGGCAGGCGCTGTAAGCCTGGTTCGCGATGATGCACCAAGTGCCGCGGACCAGGCTTACAGCGCCTGCCGTAGCGGGTCAGCTTGAGCGAGGGGTTAGGCCAGCCGCTTGGGTGCAGCGCACCGGGCGCACCCGAGAAGGAGAGCTGCGGGGGTGATTGGAGTCTCGCGTCCGGTGCGCGGGAAACAAGGAGGAGTGGTTCGAGGTGAGCGGTTCCGTACGAAGCATGTTGCGGCGGTGGCTACCAAAGAAGCGGCGGACCTGAAGCGGGGCGCTGAACAGTGGTGCACAGAGGCGCCTCGCGAGGGAGGGGGCAAGCGGCAGAGGCGAGCCGCCTGCGGCGAGCCGAGCTGAGGACAACAGGCATTGTTTCCCGGCGGGCCTAACGTTCGAGCTAAGCTGCCCGCGGAGGCGTGCAGTGTAAGCCTGGTGTGCGAAGGTGCCGAGGGCGACGCACACCAGGCTTACGCTGCATGCCGTAGCGGGTCAGCTTGAGCGAGGGGTTAGGCCGCAACGCGGGCGAGCGTGCGAGGCGCAAGACTGGCGAGAGCTTCCAGAATTGCCGGAACGGCAAGAACCAGATCGTCCATGCGATTGCTCTTGGCACGTACGACCAAGATCGCAATCGGAAGGGTTCCAGGATTCTGTTGGTACTCCATGCCCCTGTCGGCGGTTAGGAGAACGTCAAACTCGCCAGCCGCGAGAGCGAGCAGCTTGCCGTTCTTGATGCTTGCCCAGCCGTGCTTCTGGACTGAAGTAAAGGTGTGCCCCGTGAGATGACGGCCAAGGCGCCACGGCACAGACTCGTCAAGCAGTATGCGCATCAGCTTCCAGCTGGGATTTGGCGTCTTCAAGGACCTGCACAGCAAGCTCCCTACTCACGGACGGAAAGTCTTCAAGGAAAACTTCCAATGGGTCTCCGGCCTCGAGGTGTTCAAACAGGATTCGTACGGGGACCCGCGTTCCGACGAACACAGGAGTACCTCCGAGGATCTCGGGATCAGAGATGACACGAGGTGACTTCATGGGGCGCTCCGCTGCTGAAGCCGGCATTCTATCGGTGGTGGGCACCTGAGCGTGGGCTTTGCGGCCTAACGTTCGAGCTAAGCTACCCGCGGAGGCAGGCTTTGTAAGCCCGGTGCGCGACGATAGTACGACTGGCGCGGACCGGGCTTACAAGGCCTGCCGTAGCGGGTCAGATTGAGCGAGGGGTTAGACCGCACCTGGCGGACGTGCCTTGCGTTTAGAAGGCTGTGAAGCCAGCCATTCTTTCAGCGCTGTATTGACGCGGGTTTGCCAACCAGGCCCACTTGCCCTGAGAGCACCGACTACATCTGGATCGAGTCGGATCGCAACCTGCTCTTTCACGGGTCGCTTGTTTAGTCCGCGGGTGCGGCGCATTCCAGCCAGAGTGGAGGCGACCCCTCCGCCTGACGTGACTGCACCCTTGCTCCAGTCGACCTTCGGAGATTCCAAAGATGATTCAGTCGTCGCGGCTTTTCGGGCAGCGGCAATCTCTGCTGCACTAAAGGGCTTGGAAGTAGTCATCGGCTTCTTGACGTTCGGCATAGCGGCATGAGATCAGATGCGCGGTGTCGTCACCTCGCGGAGTCCAGACCAAGAAGACGACTCGACCCATCCACATTCCGAGGCTTTGCAGTCTCAGTTCACCGTAGGTCTCTCGAGAGTCTTCCACCGTGACCATCGGGTAGTCGAAAACAGGTTCCAGATCGGCAAGATCGATCTTGTGCTTCTGGAGGTTGGTTCGACGTTTTGGCTCGTCCCAGGTGATCATGCGCAGACTGTATATGCGTTCTGTCGCAGGGTCAAGCAAACCGTAGATGCAGAATGTAGCGGCGCAGACTACGTTGGTTGTGACGCCTAACGTTCGAGCTAAGCTGCCTGCGGAGGAAGCCGATGACCGGCCGCGCAGGGACGATGGCAACGCCCGCCCGGAGCGGCCGGGCATTGGCTGCCGTAGCGGGTCAGCTTGAGCGAGGGGTTAGGTGGCTGGTGGAAAACTGAGGAACTGTATGCGTGACTGGAAGCGATATGAGGAAGCCAAAAGGCTGCGAGACACCGGCCTGACGTTGAAGGCGACTGGCGCAGCGCCTGGCGTGTGTGGCGACACCGTTCGCTACATGCTGGCTTCGCTTGAGCGCAGAGAGAAGTCGCGTGTCTGGGCAACGGAAAACCCAAGCCTTGTGCCCTGGTGGTGGGGCTTGAAGCACGGCACGCGCTGGGAACTTGAGCAGCGTGGGATTGATAGCCGCGATGCTTACATGGCACTGGCCGCCGACGAGTTGAGCATCTGGCGCGGCGCTGTGGCGTTGCCGGGATGGGAAGAAGACAAGGACGCTTGGCGACGGAGCAAAAGGAAAATCGAACTGTCGATGGTTAACGAGGTTCGCGCCTGGCTGGGAGTGGCGCCATACGTGCCGGTTCAGCGCGTGGCGAACACTGCCGACCTGGAGCGTGCCCGGCGGTTGCTGGAGCGACACGGCTGGCGCGTTGAGCCACCTAACGTTCGAGCTAAGCTGCCCGCGGAGGCAGGTGTTGTAAGCCCGGTTCGAGAAAATGTACAGGGTACCTCGGACCGGGCTTACAACGCCTGCCGTAGCGGGTCAGCTTGAGCGAGGGGTTAGGCTTCACTCGGCGGCGGCCCGCTGCATAGGCACAAACCTAAACCCGTTCTGCGAGGTTGGCTCACCTGAACGCACGAAGCCAAAGCGGGCGTAGATGCGCCCATGCTCCTAGTGTAGTGTTGCGTTCTGTTTGGAACTTAAGCGCGCATTGGCCCGAATTACCTTCTGCAGGATGTCGGCGGCGCTCTTGGTCCAGATGAACGGCTTTGGTTTGGTGTTGTGATGGGCGACGTACTTTTCAATGGCAGTGATCAACTCGGGCACGCTCGTGAACACGCCACGGCGCAGCCGATTGACTGTGATGTCCCGGAAGAATCGCTCCACCATGTTCAGCCACGACGCTGAGGTCGGCGTGAAATGCATGTTGAAGCGTGGGCGCTTGGCCAGCCATTCCTGCACCGCAGGGTGCTTGTGCGTGGCGTAGTTGTCGGCGATCAAGTGCAGCGTTTTGTCCTTGGGCGTTTCACGATCGATCTTGCGCAGGAACTTCAGCCACTCTGCGTGCGTGTGACGCTGTTGGCATTGGCCAATGACGGTGCCGTCCAGCACGTTGAGCGCCGCGAACAACGTGGTTGTGCCATTGCGCTTGTAGTCGTGCGTCATCGTCTGCGCGCGCCCCTTCTTCATCGGCAGGCCCGGCTGCGTGCGGTCCAGCGCCTGTACTTGGCTCTTCTCGTCGCAGCAAAGCACCAACGCGTGCTCGGGCGGGGACATGTACAGGCCCACGATGTCTTCGAGCTTCTCGACGAACTTCGGGTCGCGGGACACCTTGAAGCCGCGCACCAAGTGCGGCTTCAGGCCGTTGGCCTGCCAGTGGCGCATCACCGTGCTCGGGCTGACCTTCAGCACTGCAGCCATCTTGCGAGTGCTCCAGTGCGTGGCAGCCACGGGCGTGCTCTGCGTGGTCAGCTCCACCAACTTGGCAACGTCCATCTTCACGGGCGGGGCGCCGCGCGGCAGGTCCTGTTCAATCCCCGGAAGGCCGGACTGCAGATAGCGCTCGCGCCAGCGAGCAACCTGCACGCGCCCTACGCCCAGTTGCTCGGCGATGTCCTTGTTCTGAAGGCCCTGTGCGGCCAGCAGGACGATCTGTGCACGCTGGGCCAGCCTGACGCTGGTGCGCTTGGAGCGCGCAAGCCTCGTCAGTTCGACCTCTTGCTCATCCGTCAACTCTATCCCTGGGGCAACTCGCAATTTTTCGCTCCATTGCAAACCGAAGTAGAGCATTGGAGGTGGAAAACTCAATTAAGTTCCTTCAAGAGTCGAACACTACACTAGGTAGGCAACTGCCTGCAGATTGATAGTCTTAAGCATCTGGGGCGCTTCAGAGGGTGTGAGCGTGGATGTGAATGTGAGGCCTAACGTTCGAGCTAAGCTGCCCGCGGAGGCGGGCGCTGTAAGCCTGGTTCGCGATGATGCACCATGTGCCGCGGACCAGGCTTACAGCGCCTGCCGTAGCGGGTCAGCTTGAGCGAGGGGTTAGGCCTCAATACTGTTCCATTAGGGCATGAACTCGTTCTTTGCTGCCCTTGGTCCGGCTGTCGCGGCTCGCCTCCCCGCGGGCGCGCTGATGCAGGGCTCAAAGCTGCACGGGCGGTGAACTCTTTGTGACGTGTAGGGGGCGTACGGCGAATTGCGGCGCTTGACCATGCGTGGCCGCTGCTGGTTGAGCGTTCGCACGCAGAGGGCCTTGGCGCTGGCCTGCAGCAGCTCACGAAGCCATCGCTGTCGGCGTCTGGGTTGCGCTGGGGGGAAAAGCCCCAGAGCGGGGCAGCTCGCGGCGCAGCAGCTGGACATGGGCCGTGAACGACAGCGCCTCGTCGGCCTGGCCGCAGCGGGCCGCCCCTTCGTGAAGCAGCCAGCGTACCGCGTAGTGCGCCAGCACCCAGCCGTAGAACTCCTGGCGCACCAGCTCGGCGGTCTTGCTGCGCAGCACGCGCCGGCCCTGGCGCAGATGCGTCTTGAGTTCGTCGAACACCGCTTCTACCTGCCAGCGCTGGTGGTACAGCGCCGCCAGCTCCAGCGCCGGCGCCTGCACCGGATCGAGCAGACTGGTCATGAGCCTGTAGCGGGGCGCAGCATCGGGCACGCCTGGCAGTTGGTACTCGATGACGCGCACCTGCAGCGCCTGGGCAGCGGCCGCTGCCTTGCCCACCCCGGTGGGCTTGATGCGGCTCAGGTAGGAGCCGTCGGGCAGCAACTGCTCCACCGGCAGCAGCCGCGACTCCGTGGCCCGCCACAGCAACTGCGCGCCGCTGCCCAGTGCCTGCTGCCAGTGCTCGAAGCCGTTGAAGCCCCGATCGGCCAGCAGCAGCATCCCCGGCTCCAGCGCCCCCAGCAGCCACTGGCACAGCGCCCACTCGTCGCCCCGATAGGGTCCAAGCTCGGCAGCCACGATGGCGTGGGTGGCGCACTCGGCCAGGACCACGCACTGCGCCTGCGGGTAGCCAGCCACACCGGTGCGGCTGCCCGGGCGGCCGAAAGCGGTGGCCACATCGACCTCGTCGGCCAGCTCCAGGCGGCTGCCGTCGATCGCCATCAGGCGCAGGCCCTTGTAGAAGGCCTGCGGCTGCCGCGCCGGATCCGCCAGCGGCAGGCAGCAGCTGCGCAGCAGATCGCGCAGCGGTGCCGAGCCCATGCGGCTGCGCAGCGCGCTGATGCTGGACTTGGACACCGGCGGTGGCTGCTGCGACCCCCGGGCCCAGGCCAGGCCCTGCGCGACAACCGAAAACACCTCTTCGTAGGCGGCCTCCGGATACAGGCTCAGCGCCATGGTGTAGTACACCCCCGCCACGGCGGGAAAACGACGGATGCGCTGCGAGTTCACACCGTGCGCGTCCAGCGCTTCGTGCACTCGCTCCGCAGGAAACACCCGGGCCAGCAGACTCGCACTCAAGTAGTCCGCCAGTCGTGCCCCTGAACCCAATGTCGCCTTCGTCCTGGCCATGGCTGCTCCGGTGGTTGCGCATGGCCAAGTATGGACGAAAATCAACTAATGGAACAGTATTGGGTTAGGCCTCGCTGTGGGTAAACCCGCGGTTGGTGACGTTCCAAAGGCTCGACGTGCGCTTCCCGCTCCGCGCTGCGGAAGGCCCGATGACCAAGGACTGGCTGTTGAGTGGGCCGAAGCGCGAAGAAGCGGATAGCGGGCGCCATACTCGGCTGCCGCTGCACCCGACTGGCAGCTTGGCAGGGCGCTTTGCGCGTTGCCTGGCGTGCAACTGCTCGCGTGGCTGGCCGGCTGTACCAGAGCTTGCTGGGTTGGACAACGGCTCCCTGCTGCGACGAGCGGTTGAGCTTGCACCGAGCTTGGCCAGTCATTGGCTTCGAGGGCTTCCCGATGGAGCCGAAGAGCACCGCAGCGGCCTTGACTTTCGCTGCGCGGCCGACGCGCGGCACTGTTCGAGCTGCCAAGCGGCGTATTCGAAGCGCTTGGCATGCACTGCGCGTTGAATGCGAGGCCTAACGTTCGAGCTAAGCTGCCCGCGGAGGCGTGCGCTGTAAGCCCGGGCTGCGATGATGCACCGTGTGCCGCGGCCCGGGCTTACAGCGCATGCCGTAGCGGGTCAGCTTGAGCGAGGGGTTAGGCAGCACTGTGCAGCCAGCATGGTCGGGTGAGAGTATGGAAGTTGGCGACGTGTGGAGGCCGAGCAGTCGCGCAGGGCTGCAGCGATGCGTCCAAGTCCGCCGCCACGGCAAGCGTACAGCGAAGCCGCAGTTGCTTGTTTGGCGGCGGAACCAAGCCCTGACTGCCAGCGGCGGATCAAGTTCAAGCGCTGCTGACCGCGAAGCGCTGCAGCCAAGCGTAGGGTGGGAGCGCTGCGATGCTGTA
This sequence comes from Ideonella sp. WA131b, assembly GCA_023657425.1. Classification (NCBI taxonomy): domain Bacteria; kingdom Pseudomonadati; phylum Pseudomonadota; class Betaproteobacteria; order Burkholderiales; family Sphaerotilaceae; genus Ideonella; species Ideonella sp. WA131b. The sequence goes on along the minus strand of JAGTJW010000002.1, from coordinate 1,066,202 downwards.
ACGCCGCGCAAGCGCCCCTGCAAGGTAGGGCAGAGAACCCACGCACGAGCAATCTCCGCGCTGGCCGGAGCTCGTGCATTCGTGCGGCGGCTCAGAAAACTACACATCGCTTCAGATCGGGGCTTCTTGTGCTGCCTAACGTTCGAGTTAAGCCGCCCGCGGAGGCGGGCAGCGTAAGCCTGGGCTGAGATGATGCACAAAGTGCCTCAGCCCAGGCTTACGCTGCCTGCCGTAGCGGGTCGGCTTTAACGAGGGGTTAGGCATCACTGATTTACGGGCCGTGACGTTCACGGCGTTAGCGCCATCATCATGGCAATAGAAAGGCAAGTATGGACTCAAGCAACATCCCTAGCGAAGTTGAGCAAGAGAAGCGACTGCGAATCATCGAGATGCTGCTGCCACAGTTTGGCAGCAGCGTAGAGAAACTGCTTGAGGCGGCTACTCTCGTTCAAGAACATGTTTCAGGCCATCCCCGTTCGCAGCCCTGTAGCACTGCGCGTACAGAGTAAGCCAGTAGTCTCGCTTCTTCTTCTCCGCATCCTTGCCTTCCTCCCACTGAGAGATGCGATCCATTAAGTCAAGAGCAACGCGGGCTTTGGCGTCATTCTGGACCTCGACGGGATGCGTTACGCGGAAGTTCTCGGTTGCCATGGAAGCCTCCGTTGGCGGTTGTGAAGAGGAAGGGATGTTCTGTGATGCCTAACGTTCGAGCTAAGCTGCCAGCGGAGGCAGGCGCTGTAAGCCTGGTACGCGATGATGCACCATGTGCCGCGGACCAGGCTTACAGCGCCTGCCGTAGCGGGTCAGCTTGAGCGAGGAATTAGGCAACACTGAGGGTTTACCCGCAAACCTCTGGGTTAGGTGAAGGCACTTCCGCTTGCTGACACTCAGCGGTGCCTCCCGCTCCGCGCAGAAGAAGGTGGTGTGTCGGGTCTTCAAGCCGCCGCTCCAGCTACAGCTGAGTGAAGCCACAAGCGGCTGGAGAGCGGCGGCCCGACCAACTGACTGAGCTCTGGCTGTTTGATCGGGGCGCTTCTTGCGGGTGATCCGGCTGAGAAAGCGCTGCACTCTTGGCCGAGTTATTGACATGACGGAGTGGGTTGATTCGATTTGGTCATGTGCCTGAGGCTTGAACAAGCTGACCTCGGTAAAGAGACGTTGCTGCGACTTCGTGGCTGTTCAACACACGCCGACAGGCGCTGACTCTGCTGGCGCACCACGGACTTCGTTTGTGTTGCCTAACGTTCGAGCTAAGCTGCCCGCGTAGGCGGGCGCTGTAAGCCTGGTTCGCGATGATGCACCATGTGCCGCGGACCAGGCTTACAGCGCCTGCCGTAGCGGGTCAGCTTGAGCGAGGGGTTAGGCAGCACTGTGCAGCCGACATGGGCGGGTGAGAGTATCCAAGCTGGCGAAGTGTGGAGGTCGAGCAGTCGCGCAGGGCTCCCGCGATGCGTCCAAGTCCGCCGCCACGGCAAGCGTACAGCGAAGCCGCAGTTGCCTGTTTGGCGGCGGCACCAAGCTCTGACTGACAGCGGCGGATCAAGTTCAAACACTGCTGACCGCGAAGCGCTGCAGCCAAGCGTAGGGTGTGAGCGCTGCGATGCTGTGACGCCGCGCAAGCGCCCCTGCAAGGTAGGGCAGAAAACCCACGCAAGAATGATTGCCGCACTGGCCGGAGCTCGTGCATTCGTGCGGCGGCTCAGAAAACTACACATCGCATCAGATCGGGTCTTCTTGTGCTGCCTAACGTTCGAGCTAAGCTGCCCGCGGAGGCATGCAGTGTAAGCGTGTGGGCGCCGGTGCGAACGTGTTGAGTTCTGGCCGGTTTCGAAATGCTGAGGGGATCGCGGAGGGAGTGGCGTGATGCCGGCGCTGACGCGGCACGCAGTGGATGCCGGCGTGCTTCAGATCTCGGCGTGTGACTGGCCGCGGTAGCTCTTGCCTTCGATCACGACGGTCTCGACGTGGTGCAGCAGCCTGTCCAGGAGTGCCGAGGCCAGGGTCGCGTCGTTGTTGAAGATCCCGGCCCATTGCTTGTACGGGCGATTCGTTGTCAACAGCGTGGTGCCGCGCTCGTAGCGGTGGCTGATGATCTGGAACAGGCAGTCGGCGCCGAACTTGTCGATGGGCAGGTAGCCCAGCTCGTCGATGCACAGCACCTCGGGCTTGACGTAGGCTGCCAGCGCCCGCTTGAGGCCGCCGGCGGCCTGCGCGGTGGCCAGCGTGTTGATGATGTCGATGGCGCCGGTGAACAGCACCGAGTGCCCGCGCTGGCACGCTGCATAGCCCAGGGCCGTCATCAAGTGGCTCTTGCCCAGGCCGACGCCGGAGATGAACACCACGTTGGCGTGCCGGGCCACGAAGTCCAGGTGGAACAGGTTCTGTATCTGCGGCCGGTTGATCTTGGTGGGCCAGTTCCAGTCGAACTTGTCGATGGTCTTGAGCACGGGGAAGCGGGCCTGGCGGATGCAGCGCTGCACGCGTCGGTCCTCGCGCTGGGCGGCCTCGCCGTTGAGCAGCTCGGCGAAGTAGGCCAAGTGCGACCACTGCTTGTCGGCGGCGGCCTTGGCCAGTGGCTGGTAGTTCTCGCGCATGAACGGCAGGTTCAGCGCGGTGAGCTTGGCCTGCGCGGACAGGGCATCGGGGTGGGCGTGGCGTGCTCGCATGGTTGTCGCTCCTTCACTCACGGTCGTAGATGGACAGGTCGGGCGCGGGGATCTCGATGTCGAGCAGGTCGGCACTGCGGGTGAGCTGCAGGGCGGCGGGCTCGGCCCCGATGCGCCGGCGCGCGGCCAGGATGTGGGCGATGTACTCGGCGCTGAAGGCCTGCAGCTCCAGACCGTCGTCGATGGCGCGCTCGACGGCCTCGCGGCCGTGCATCTCGGCCAGGGCGAGGATCTGGCGCAGGTGCACCCGGGCGTTCACACGCCGGGCCTCCAGGCCCTCGCGGTAGGCTTGGGCGCGCGGCGACAGGGCCAGGAACTGCACCAGCAGGCGTTGCTCGCGGGCGCTCTTGCGCTGCTGGGCGAGTTGCTGGGCGTGCTCGGCAAGCTCGAAGTCCTTGTTGCGCTGCATGCTTCGCGCGTGGAGCGCGACGAGTTGGTCGTGGGCATAGATGCACAAGCGGTCGGCCCAGGCCTTCAGGGTCAGGCGTTGACCCACATGGCGCGAGGGCACGGAGTAGGTGTTGGAGTCCAGCGCGACGCGGAACTGCTTGTTGACGCTTGCCGTGCGCACGCGTGCGAGGTCGAACCCGACGGGGTTGAGCCGCTTGAGGCGGGCGCGCTCTTCCTCGAACATGTCCACGGGTCGGCGCTGGGTGGCGCCGTGCACGCGCACGTCGGCCACCGTGTCCACCCACAGCTGCGCGGCGGGCTGCACGGCGCTGAAGTCGATGAACTCCTGGCCGGCCAGGAAGTTCTTCTTCACGTAACCCACGCCGTTCTCCACGCGTCCCTTCTCCCAACCCGAAGCCACGTTGCAGGGGGTGATCTGGAAGCCCCAATGGCGCGAGAAGTCGAGGTACTTGGGGTTGAACACCGGCGCCTCACCGACCAGGCGCTTGAGCACGGCGGACTTCAGGTTGTCGACCATCAGCCGCGCGGGCACTGAACCGAAGGCGGCGAAGGCGTTCTCGTGGCAGGCCAGGAAGAACTCCATCTCCTGCGACACGGTGAACTCCAGGTACATGCGCCGGCTGTAGCACAGCACCATCACGAAGAAGCTCAGGCGCCGGCGCGTGTTGCCCACGGCGACGGTGCCGAACTCACCCCAGTCGAGCTGCGCGCACTCGCCCGGCTCGAAGTCCAGCTTGAGGAAGGCCGGCCGCTGTCGCGGGCGGATGCGGTGCACGTAGTCCTTGACGATGGTGATGCCGCCGCCGTAGCCGGCCTCGAGCAGCCGCTGGTAGATCTGCTGGGCGCTGTACGGGTGGGCGTCGAGCCAGCGCACGATCTGGCCCTTGAAGGCGTCGAGCTTGCTGGCGCGCAGCACGGCCTTGCGCGCTCGGAACTGTTCGGCCTGCGCCCACCGGGCGACGGTGCGTACATCCAGGCCCAGCGCTCGCGCGGTCTGCGCCACCGTGAGTTGCTGGCGCACCAGGTGGTCACGGATGCGGCAGTAGGTCTCGTAGTCAACCACGGCGCGCTCGAGCCTGCTGCAGCAGCGCGGCCAGGCTCACGGGCTGGCCGCCGGTGTTGGCCCCGGCAACGCCCGGTGGACGCGGCGCCGGGCGCTGCGCCGCCACGGTCCCCGGCAGGGCCAGCACCTGGTACAGCGGCGAGCGATAGGCGATGAGATCCAGCTCGATGAGCTGCTGGCGTGCCGCGGCGAACTGCTCGTCACTCAGGTGCAGCCGCCGGGCGAGCGTGGCCGAGCCGTAGTAGCTCAGGCCCTGGGCATCGGACACCGTGACCAGGAACAGGTACAGCGCCGCCGAGCGGGCCTCACAGCGGTCGATGAAGTGCTGCTGCACGAGCGCCTGGTCAACCCAGCTGAACTGCTCGGGGACCTGGCGCAGCCGCTCGGGCCGAAGTAGCTGCTTGATGGCCTTCACCGCACCTCCCGTTGATCACGTCGCGCCCAAGTTGTACGAGGCGCCGGGTGGTGCTGGCCATGTCATCTTGTAGCGCCGGCTGGAACAGATGGGCCACAAGCCCCGCCAGCAAAGGCGATTCGGCGATCAAGAGATCTTGTAACGCCACGGTCGGGGGCGCCCCGGGAGCCTCGACACGATTGGCCGATTCCTCAATCGAATCAGGCACTTGCAGCGGCAAGAGATCTTGTAACGCCCGCGGCGGGCGCACCCGGTCGCAGCTGTAGCCGGGATGCGCGGCGCGCCAAGCCTGGACGCGGGCGACGTGCACGGGGCCGCTGAAGTAGTCGCGGTTGGATGGCTTGGACAACCAGGCGGCCTGGCTGGCTGCCTTGCTCGCGCGCCGGCAATCGACGGCGCAGCAGTAGCGCTGACGTTCACCGCTGCGATGGTCGGGGAGGAAAAACTCCCCGCACGACATGCACTTGCGCTGTCCCGCCTTGGCCATCGTCGCTCCCCAACGAACCCGTCGAGCGCGACAACCACCTCGAGCGAACACTCGTCGGCGCAGAGTCTGAAGAAGAAGGAGAACGGAGCTGAAGAAGACCGTCAGAGACGGTGATCCGAAGAAGACGGATCAGCAAGAACACGCACGTTCAGACCGGCTGAAAGAAGACAAATTCAAGCCGGCGCCCACATAAGCGTGGTGTGCGAAGGTGCCGAAGGCGCCGCACACCAGGCTTACGCTGCATGCCGTAGCGGGTCAGCTTGAGCGAGGGGTTAGGCCTCAGTTCGCAGCGCATACGAGCTGGGGCATGCGTCAGGGAGTTGAAGCTTTGGGCACGTGTTCTTCTAGATATGCGCGAGCAGCTTCGATTGCAGCGAAGTCCCCCTGAAGCGCTGGTCCAGCCAACCTCTGTAGGGCGGCTGCGCTCGCCTGCAACTGTGCGAATTGACCTGCGACCGTGAGTGCGTTCTCCTTTCCTTCGGCTTCAAGGCGAGCAAGGGTCCACAGTGGCACGAGCTCATGGATGTTCCCCGGTCTTCCGCCTTTCTTGCCGACTGACACTATGGCTGCGCTACCCCAGTTCACTCCTTCGACAACTACTGCGGTGAGTGCGTTCTCATAGCGAACAGAGAAGGGGTTCGGATGCAGTGAGGCGGCCGAAGACTGCTTAACACAACCATATTCGTCCTCGAGGAAGCGAAAAGCCATCTCTGCTTGAACGAGGAACTCTTCGAGCGACGGGCTGGTTGCATTCATGGTGATGGCGCGCCACAAGTTCAGTTTCTGAGGCCTAACGTTCGAGCTAAGCTGCCCGCGTAGGCAGGCTTTGTAAGCCCGGACTGAGAAGATGTACAGAGTACCTCAGGCCGGGCTTACAAAGACTGCCGTAGCGGGTCAGCTTGAGCGAGGGGTTAGGCCTCGCTGAGGGTAAACCCGCGGTTGGTGAATTTCCAGGGACTCGACGGGCGCCTCCCGCTCCGCGCTGCGGACGGCTCGATGTCGATGGACCGGCTGTTGACCGTGCCGTAGCACGAAGAAGGCGATAGCGGGGGCCTTACTCGGCTGCCGCTGCACCCGACCGGCAACTTGGCAGGGCGCTTTGCGCCTTGCCTGGCGTGCGACCTGTCGCGTGGCTGGCCAGTTGGACCGGAGCTTGCGGGGTTAAGGAACGGCTTCCTACTGCGACGACTGGTTCACCTTGCGCTGACCGTGACCAGTCATTGGCGTTGGAGAGTTTGACGCGCATCTCCGTAGCGATGCCAGGCATTGCGTTTGAATTGGCATTCATGGCGTGTACGAAGCGCGGGATCGTGTGCGATGCTGAACGGCGCATACGAAGCGCTGGGCCTGCACGGTGAGTGGATCGCGAGGCCTAACGTTCGAGCTAAGCTGCCCGCGGAGGCGGGCGTTGTAAGCCCGGACTGAGACGATAGTACAACTGGCTCAGGCCGGGCTTACAACGCCTGCCGTAGCGGGTCAGCTTGGCTCTATGCCGTTCCGTGTGGAACTTGACCGCACATCCGATGCTGTGTCAGGCCCGCTGACAGTGCCATTGCCGGCACGAAGGGCGATGCCGGCAAGTGGGTGAGCTTGCCCAGGCGCAGATAAGCGATGGCGATGAAGTTGGCTGCTGTCCTGAAGCCGCGGGCCGCGCGCTTGGCTTGCTGCATCAGCCCGTTCATCGCCTCGACGAAGGCGTTGCTGCGGTGATCGAGCATGCCTCGCACGACTGAATCGAAGTGGTCTCTGAGCGTGGCCGCCAGCCGCTTGAAGGGCTCCAGGCGACTGCGCCGCGCCCACGACAGCCAGGCCTTCAACTCGGCGCAAGCGAGCTCGGGTTGGTTGTGGCGGCGTGCGTTGGCGAACACCTCGCGCAGCGCCATCTTCAGCCGCCAGGCACGCGCAGTCTTCAGGTTTGCTCGCTGCAACCAGTGCATGGCTTGAAGCTGCGTGGCCGTCCAGCCCGAAGGATTCCTGCGCATGCCCCACAGGATGGAGCGGCGCTGCTTGGCCGTCAGCACGCCCAGTTCCTGCTGCACCTGCGCCTGCTCGGTCTTCCACTCGGCTGCGCGCACCTCGTCCATGGCTTCGCCTGCGAGTTTGACGACGTGGAAGCGGTCGTAGCTGACCAGCGCGTTGGGCAGGTAGGTGGCAGCCCCCTTGAGGTACGCCGCACTCATGTCCATGCAGACGTGGGCGATCGCTGTGGGCTCACCGCCGTGGGCATGCAGATCCTGCGTGAAGGCCTGAACCCCCGAGTTCGACACCAAAAGCCGAGTTCGAGCGATTTTCTCGCCCCGGCGCCAATGTAATCAACCTAAATGCAGCAGTTACCCCGGCGCCGGGAGCGGCGGCGGCGGGGTTGGCAGGCCGATTTGGCCGACGATGCGCTGGCAGATGTAGGCCAGCAGTGCCCGCCAGCGGTCGAGCTTTGGCAACTGCTCCGCAGCAGCTTTGACGTGCTGAATGGCCGCATGAACGTTGGCGATCATCGACTTGATCAAGCCAGCTTCGGCGTGCATCGGCGTGAGGTACAGCGTGGTCTGGTTGCCGCTGCTGGTGGCTCGACCCACGGCCGCCAGCAGCAGTGGCCGGCTCGTCAGCGCCTCGCGCCGGGCCTGCGGGTTGGCCGCCCTGACGTACCAGCTCCACCAGTTGTAGACCAGTGCCACGGCTCGCGCGGTGACCTGGCTGCGGTGCATGTCTTGCGTGGTGAAGCCGCCCCAGCCCCATTGGTTCTTCAACTCGTCGAACCCGTTCTCGCAGTCGCAGCGATCACGGTAGAGCTGGCCGATCGCCGCGATGTCGTACGTCGCGTTGGTCGCCAGTACGGTGTACTCCCAGACCTGCGCGTTGTCTTGCACCTCGTCGTGCGGCAGCGCCAGGACGAGTTGCCCGTTGGTCTCGTGCTGGCCGCGCTTCTTGCTCGTCAGCGCGATGTCGTGCTTGATGCGCCGTCGCAGCACCACGACGCGCCGTGCCTTGCTCCAGCCGCTCAGGCGCAGCTCGTCTTCGATGGCCTGCCAGCCCTGGCTGGCCTCGGTGGCGCGCGTCCAGTCCTCGCGCCTGAACAGTCGCTCGATGAGCCGCTTGACGTTGGCCGTCTTGCGCAGGCGCAGCAGGTAGCTCAAGGAGCGCTGCTCGCACACGTCGATGATGTCCTCGTTGCCATAGCCGCAGTCACCGCGCACCAGCGCCGGAGTCTTGTCGCCCAGCTCGTCGAGCAGCCGCGCCATCGCGGCCTTGGCGTGGCCCGAGGTGTGTTGCTTGCCCGAACTGAGCACCGCATCGAGCACCAGACGCAGGTTGCCGACCCAGAAGGTGTGCAGCACGTGGCTGGGGCGGCCCGGCTTGTGCGGGTTGTAGCCAATCTCCGCACCTTCCTGGCGGCCGTACAGCGGCTTGATGGTGGCATCCATGTCCAACACCCACGGCCGGTCCAGTGCTTCGCGCACGCTGCTCATCAGCGCGCTGCGCATCCACGGTTCGCTGGCCTCGGGCACCATCGCCGCCAGCGCCCGGCGCACCGAGTCTTCGCTGACCATGCCGCGCAGGCCCAGGGCCTTGGCCGCCACTGCGTCGCCGCGCACGCCGGCAATGTGCGCGTAGCGCTTGCTGCCGGCCAGGATGCCCAGCATCAGCGTGCCCAGCACGTCACGCGGGCGCGATGCGTTGGGGCTGCTGTACTTCAGCGGGCAGTCCTGCACCCAGCGGTCGAAGACACCGGCCGTGGCCAGGAATTCGGCGAAGAACACGATCTGTCCGTGGGGCGTGGCCTGCGCTGTCTCGTCCCAGCGCACGTGCACGCGACCACCCATCGTGTCGACCACCATGGCGTCCTCGCTGGCCTGCGCCAGAGCCGTCTTCTTTGGTTCGTTGCCTTCACCCATCGGGTGAGTGTGCCAAACAGCCTCAACCCCGCGCCAGCGTTGAAGAAACCGGCACGGGCGCGGGTTCAACAGCGGTTCTTAGGATCAACAAGTTAGCGCTGCAGCGCCAGTTTTTCTGTAGTGGCACGCCATGCGTGCGAGGGTATTGGCATGCAACAGGGAGGTAGCTACACTCTCGCCATGTTCATCAAGCTCACCCGGTCCGGCGAACGCACCTACGCGCAACTGGTCGAGTCGTTCCGCGATGAACACGGCAAGCCGCGCCAGCGCACGGTAGCCACTCTGGGCCGCATCGACGAGCGCGGCGGTCAGGTCGACTCGCTTCTGGATGGCCTGTTGCGAGCCAAGGGGCGCCCAGTTGCCACGGGCGGCGACCTCCAGGTGCGCTTCGAGTCGGCCCTGTGCCTGGGCGATGTCTGGGCCCTCGATGCGCTGTGGCATGAGCTGGGCTTCAATGCCCTGGGGGCGGTGTTCCGGCGCGCCCGCTTCACCACCGCCGTCGAGCAGGCGATCCGGGTGATGGCCTTCAACCGGCTTAGCGATCCGGAGTCCAAGCTGGGTGTGCTGCGCTGGCTGCAGACGGTGAGCATGCCGGGCATCGACGTGGCCAAGCTGAGCCACCAGCATCTGCTGCGCAGCATGGATGCGCTGATGGACCACCAGCAGGCCGTGGATGACTGCGTGGCGCAGCTGCTGCGGCCGCTCATCGACGAAGACCTCTCGGTGGTCTTCTACGACCTGACGACCATCCGCGCCGAGGGCCACAGCCAGCAAGACGGCGACGTGCGGCACTTCGGCATGTCCAAGGAAGGCGTCATCGCCCGCCAGTTCATGCTGGGCGTGGTGCAGACGGCCGACGGTATGCCGATCTACCACGAGGTCTTCGACGGCAATACGGCCGAGGCGCCGACGCTGGAGCCCACGCTCAAGAAGGTGCTGGCGCGCTACCCGCACATCCGCCGCCTGGTCGTGGTGGCCGACCGCGGGCTGCTCTCGCTGGACAACATCGAGGCGCTGACCAAGCTCCACGTGGCGGGGGATCGGCCACTGGAATTCATCCTGGCGGTGCCAGGGCGGCGCTATGGGGAGTTCGTCGATCTCTTGGCGCCGATGAGTGCACGCATGGCCCAGGCCACCGACGAAGTCGTCGAGGAGGCGCAGTGGCAGGGCCACCGACTGGTGGTCGCCCACAACCCCGTGCGTGCGACGGAGCAGACCCAGGAGCGGCTGGCGAGGATCCACGCATTGGAAGAGCGCGCAGCGCAATGGGCCAGCAAGCTCGATGCGCAGGACGCCGGCCAGGTACACCGCGGCCGCAAGCTCTCGGATTCCGGCGCCAAGGCGCGTTTGTTCCACGAGGTCAGCGACGCGCATCTGGCGCGCATCATCCGGGTCGATCTGAAGTCCGACCTGTTCGCCTACGAGATCGACGATGCCGCGCTGGCCCGGGCGCAGCTCATGGACGGCAAGCTGATGCTGATCACCAATGTCCGCGACATGACCGCGAACGAGGTGGTGCGCCGCTACAAGTCGCTGGCCGACATCGAACGCGGCTTCAAGGTGCTGAAGTCGGAGATCGAGATCGCGCCGGTCTTCCACCGGCTGCCCGAGCGCATCAGGGCCCATGCGAGCATCTGCTTCATGGCCTTGATCCTGTACCGCGTGATGCGCCAGCGCCTGAAGCTCGCCGGCAGCGAGTTGTCGCCGGAGGCAGCCTTGGCGGACTTGCGTCGCATCCAGCGGCACACGGTCACCATTGACCGCAGCGCCCCTATCCACGGCGTCTCCACCGTTCAACCACGCCAGGCCGCAGCCCTGGCCGCGCTCAACGTCAAGAAGCCGACCATCGACGCCCAGATGCCGCTGCTGTAGTGGCATTTTCCAAGGCCTGGCCTATATGGATCAAGCACTTACAGCGGTTAGTGTCGAACTCGGGGGCGCACTACGCCGTGCGCTGGCTGCTTCACGAAGGGGCGGCCCGCTGCGGCCAGGCCGACGAGGCGCTGTCGTTCACGGCCCATGTCCAGCTGCTGCGCCGCGAGCTGCCCCGCTCCGGGGCTTTTCCCCCCAGCGCAACCCAGACGCCGACAGCGATGGCTTCGTGAGCTGCTGCAGGCCAGCGCCAAGGCCCTCTGCGTGCGAACGCTCAACCAGCAGCGGCCACGCATGGTCAAGCGCCGCAATTCGCCGTACGCCCCCTACAAGGCACCAAGAGTTCACCGCCCGTGCAGCTTTGAGCCCTGCATCAGCGCGCCCGCGGGGAGGCGAGCCGCGACAGCCGGGCCAAGGGTGGTAAAGAACGAGTTCATGCCCTAAAGGAACAGTATTGTGTTAGGCCTCACTGGGCAAGCACCGCAGCTTCGATTTCAGCAATGTCTATCTTCTTCTGCTTCATCATCGCCGCGATCGCTTTGACAGACACAGTCTTGTCAGCGCTTAGGGTCAATTCTGTCAGGCGCCGCGGGAACACTTGCCACGACACACCATAGCGATCCTTGAGCCAGCCGCAGTGGCTTTCCTCGCCGCCATTTGTGGTTAGCGCTGCCCACAACCTATCCGTCTCTGCCTGATCGTCCGTCTCGACCGAGATCGACACAGCCTCAGATAACGTGAACATTGGTCCCGCATCGAGAATCTGATACGGCACCCCGCCCAGCGTGAAGTCGATTAGCCAGGAGGCGCCATCTCCAGAGATGTCGAAGACTGCCTCGACCCGACTTCCCGGAACCAGAGCGCAGTAGAACCGTGCGGCCTCTCGTCCGCGACCGTCACGGAACCAGAGGCAGGTGCGTACAGAGTTGGCCATTGTGTTGTTCCTTGGGTGGGCGGGCCAATGCAGCGGACATGACGCCTAACGTTCGAGCTAAGCTGCCCGCTACGGCAGGTACTGTAAGCCCGGACTGAGACGATAGTGCAAGTGGCTCAGGCCGGGCTTACAGTGCCTGCCGTAGCGGGTCAGCTTGAGCGAGGGGTTAGGCTTCGCTGCGCGCTGCAGCCCGTACTGGAGCCTTCCGCGCTGCCTTGCCAAGTGCTCCTTCAGCCCACTTGTTCAGGCTAGTACCGCATCTTGCTGCCGCTTTGAGGGCTGCCGCATGAACTTCTGGTGCGATGCGTAGCATGACCTTCCCGCTTGCCGGGCGCTCTGGAGCAGAACCAAGCTCTTTGGATGCGGCGAGGTAGCCTTCAATGGCGGAGTGAAAGTTCGCCTCAAACTCTGCTACGGACTCACCGTGGAAGGAGATGATGTCGTCGATGTCTTGAACGCGCCCAACGATGACCTTGTCTTCTGCGTCGAAGACCATGCTAGCCGTGTAGCCCTTGTAGAGCATGGAGTTTATCATGGCTTGATCCCCATTCTGTCTATGAACTCACGCACAGCCAATACACGGTAGCGAAGCGCTTCTTTCCCAGGATGCGGGCGGTGCAGTGTCATCTTTCGACCGGCAAACTCAAAGGTGACTGAGGAGCCGGCGCCCTCGATCACCTTGCAGCCTGCTGCCTGAAGCAAAGACTCGATTCTCGACCACTCGATGTTCCCGTTGACGGGGTCGGCGAGTACCTTCTCGAGTGTCTTGCGCTGCGTGCTGTTCACAGTCACATGATAGCATCATAGGCGCAAACTGCAATCACAGTGGCCCACTGAGGGTGGGCGGGCCGAGTTCCCCGCGGGCGTGTGTCCAGGCGAAGTGCAACGCGAGGTGGATGATTAGACGCCTAATTGCGAACAGGCGTTCAGGCCGCCAAGTGCGTGGCCTTCACGCCTGTTGCGCAGCGTACCGTAAGCGCGAACTGCGTCAAGGCCAAGCCCTACGGGCGGCCTTTGGCCGGCCTTGACTCAGCTCGCGCTTGAGTAGGGCGCGAAGCGGCGAACGGCATCTGCGTAGGACTCGTTGGGGGTCTTGCTGCCGAGGACGCGTCGTGGCCGGTTGTTGAGCCGGCGCTCGATGAAGCGCAGTTGTTGGTTGGTCGCCAGGGATAGGTCGGTGCCCTTGGGCAGGTACTGGCGGATCAGGCGGTTGGTGTTCTCGTTGGTGCCGCGTTGCCTGGGGCTATAGGGCGCGCAGACCTGATCAGGTGCAGCCTGGGCCGCGGCACCAACGTCGCCAGCCGCTGCATGAACTCCAGCGGGCTCATCACCAGGTGCGTGGTCCCGTCGCGCCAAGGTGTCTTGAGCTTGAGCTCCACCTGCCCCGCGGCGTTGAGCTGCACGCGTTCGTCGGGCAGCGCTGGCCGGGTGATGTAGCGGCACAGCTGTTCCAGCCGCTTGCGGTCGTGCGCTTTGACCCGCACCGCGGCGTGCAGACTGAACCCGTCGATGTCGGCGCACAGGGGTTGGCGCGCTTCGCCCTCGCGCGGGCATCGCACCCCTCAGGGTCAGCATGTCGCGGGCGCGTTTTGCCGCGCAGTTCACCGAGCGGGCCGGAAGCCCGCCAGGCGACTACCTGACCGCGCTGCGCATGGGCCTTGCCCAGCGCCTGCTCAGCCGCGGCCAGCCCTTGAAGGCGGTCGCCGCCGAGGTCGGCTATGGCAGCGCGAACGCGCTGTCGCGCGCCTTCCAGCAGCGCATCGGCCAGACACCCAGCGACTGGCTGCGCCAGCGCGAGGCCGCATGAGGCTGCGTTCGCTGCGCGCCTAGCCCGTCTTTCTCAGTTTGCCCCTGACACCACTGCCAAGTTGTTGATTTGACTTGTCCGAGACCCGTAGGTCTCCACTAAAGGACGAGTTCTGCGGTGGCTTGTCTGGCTTGCGCGGCGGTGATCTTCGGTGGCGGCTGGCCCGGCAGGCTCAGCCGCAGTTGGTCCAGCAGCATGCGGTGTTCGGCCTCCGGTTGCGTGTATCGCGACAAGGTCAACTCGCGGCCATCGGTGGTGGGCAGATGCACGTCGACCATCTGCATGGTCTTGAACTTGGCCAGCACCTCGCGTGGTGTGGTGCCACCGGCCAGCGCCCGCAGCTTGGCCTTCAGGGTGACCTGCAGGCAGTACGCCAGGAAGGCCACGAAGATGTGGGCCTCGATGCGCGGCTCGGTCTTGTGGAAGATCGGCCGGATGGCCAAGTCGTGCTTGATCTCCTTGAAGGCCTGCTCGACCTGATCGGCGCGCGGCTGATGAACGTGCTGTGCTACGGCACCAAGGCCGAAAGCTGCTGCTGGGTGAACCTGCGCGGGCTGGTGGAAGTGGCCGATTTCTGGCCGCGCTACGTGCGAGACGGGCGCTGCGCGATTGACCCCGAACATAAGGGGCATTTCGTGGGCGACGACACCCGATGGACGAAGGACGGCGACACGCGGGAATGCCTGTGGTGCGGAAAGGCGCAGCAGGTTCTGGTGCGCTGGACTGAGGCGGTGGAGCGGCAGGAATGGCGGACTTTGTAGCCTAACCCCTCGCTCAAGCTGACCCGCTATGGCAGGCGCTGTAAGCCTGGTCCGCGGCACTTGGTGCATCATCGCGAACCAGGCTTACAGCGCCTGCCTCCGCGGGCAGCTTAGCTCGAACGTTAGGCCGCATCTCTACCACCCTGCATGAACCAACCAACTTTCGCTGCCCTTGAGGCCTTCCCTGACCAGCTCTCGTCGCTATACGAGTCGTTCCCTCTTGAGTCGAGGCACTTCGCACCCGCATCCTGGGAAGGCGTGCCCAGCGAGCCGCTATCCGCGATTGAGCAAATCTGTCACGTCCTCGACATCGAGGTGGAAGGGTATCAAGTTCGAATCCAACGAACTCTGGACGAGTGGAATCCCGCTCTCCCGTCGCTGGACACCGAAGCGATGGCGCGAGACCGCCTTTACCACCAGAGGGAGGCTGCGGCAGTTCTACACGACTTCCGTTGTGCGAGATCCGAAACCTTAGGTCTGCTCCGGACCCTCACTATCGAGCAGCTAGATCGGCCAGCTCAGTTTGAAGGCTATGGTCAAGTCACACTGCGGAGCCTCGTGCACTATCTTTGCAGCCACGATCAACAGCATTTGTCCGGCCTGCAGTGGCTGCTCGGAAAGCTAGCAAGTCCAGGCATCACAAATGCGGCCTAACCCAATACTGTTCCATTAGGGCATGAACTCGTTCTTTGCTGCCCTTGGTCCGGCTGTCGCGGCTCGCCTCCCCGCGGGCGCGCTGATGCAGGGCTCAAAGCTGCACGGGCGGTGAACTCTTTGTGACGTGTAGGGGGCGTACGGCGAATTGCGGCGCTTGACCATGCGTGGCCGCTGCTGGTTGAGCGTTCGCACGCAGAGGGCCTTGGCGCTGGCCTGCAGCAGCTCACGAAGCCATCGCTGTCGGCGTCTGGGTTGCGCTGGGGGGAAAAGCCCCGGAGCGGGGCAGCTCGCGGCGCAGCAGCTGGACATGGGCCGTGAACGACAGCGCCTCGTCGGCCTGGCCGCAGCGGGCCGCCCCTTCGTGAAGCAGCCAGCGTACCGCGTAGTGCGCCAGCATCCAGCCGTAGAACTCCTGGCGCACCAGCTCGGCGGTCTTGCTGCGCAGCACGCGCCGGCCCTGGCGCAGATGCGTCTTGAGTTCGTCGAACACCGCCTCTACCTGCCAGCGCTGGTGGTACAGCGCCGCCAGCTCCAGCGCCGGCGCCTGCACCGGATCGAGCAGACTGGTCATGAGCCTGTAGCGGGGCGCAGCATCGGGCACCCCTGGCAGTTGGTACTCGATGACGCGCACCTGCAGCGCCTGGGCAGCGGCCGCTGCCTTGCCCACCCCGGTGGGCTTGATGCGG
This sequence comes from Ideonella sp. WA131b, assembly GCA_023657425.1. NCBI lineage: Bacteria > Pseudomonadati > Pseudomonadota > Betaproteobacteria > Burkholderiales > Sphaerotilaceae > Ideonella > Ideonella sp. WA131b. The sequence goes on along the minus strand of JAGTJW010000002.1, from coordinate 1,050,553 downwards.
CTCAGGTAGGAGCCGTCGGGCAGCAACTGCTCCACCGGCAGCAGCCGCGACTCCGTGGCCCGCCACAGCAACTGCGCGCCGCTGCCCAGTGCCTGCTGCCAGTGCTCGAAGCCGTTGAAGCCCCGATCGGCCAGCAACAGCATCCCCGGCTCCAGCGCCCCCAGCAGCCACTGGCACAGCGCCCACTCGTCGCCCCGGTAGGGTCCAAGCTCGGCAGCCACGATGGCGTGGGTGGCGCACTCGGCCAGGACCACGCACTGCGCCTGAGGGTAGCCCGCCACACCGGTGCGGCTGCCCGGGCGGCCGAAAGCGGTGGCCACATCGACCTCGTCGGCCAGCTCCAGGCGGCTGCCGTCGATCGCCATCAGGCGCTGGCCCTTGTAGAAGGCCTGCGGCTGCCGCGCCGGATCCGCCAGCGGCAGGCAGCAGCTGCGCAGCAGATCGCGCAGCGGTGCCGAGCCCATGCGGCTGCGCAGCGCGCTGATGCTGGACTTGGACACCGGCGGTGGCTGCTGCGACCCCCGGGCCCAGGCCAGGCCCTGCGCGACAACCGAAAACACCTCTTCCTAGGCGGCCTCCGGATACAGGCTCAGCGCCATGGTGTAGTACACCCCCGCCACGGCGGGAAAACGACGGATGCGCTGCGAGTTCACACCGTGCGCATCCAGCGCTTCGTGCACTCGCTCCGCAGGAAACACCCGGGCCAGCAGACTCGCACTCAAGTAGTCCGCCAGTCGCGCCCCTGAACCCAATGTCGCCTTCGTCCTGGCCATGGCTGCTCCGGTGGTTGCGCATGGCCAAGTATGGACGAAAATCAACTAATGGAACAGTATTTCGGCCTAACCCCTCGCTTGGCCTTGCCCCTGAAAAACGTAGTCCATAGCTGATGATGAAATCACAGAGATGGAGCACGAGAGATGAGCAAGCAAGAAGGCAAGCGCCGCAGGGCGAGGTACACGTTGGAGTTCAAGCTGGAGGCGGTCAGGCTGGTCAAGGGCGGGCAGGACGCGGCCGTGACGGCACGGGTTCTGGACATCCCGAAGGCCACGCTGGGCAACTGGATCAGGGCGGCCGAGAAGGGTGAACTGCAAGGCGCTGGGGACAGGCCGGTCAGTGCCGAGCAGATGGAGTTGGCGCGGCTGCGGGCGGAGCTGGCGCGGGTCAAGATGGAGCGCGACATCTTAAAAAAAGTGACGGCGTACTTCGCGAAGGAGTCACTGTGAAGTACGCCTGGATCGACAAGCTCAAGACGGTGTGGCCCGTCACGCTGATGTGCCAGGTGCTGGGGGTGAGCGTCAGCGGTTTCTTCGAGCACCGCCAGCGCAGCAGCAAGGCAGCACCGCCGGAACCCGGCCCCAGGCGTGTAAGCAACGAGGCCCTGGTAGCGCACATCCGCGCGATCCACGCCGAATTCAAGGGCGAGTACGGCTGGCCCCCCGAGTTCGACACTAACCGCTGTAAGTGCTTGATCCATATAGGCCAGGCCTTGGAAAATGCCACTACAGCAGCGGCATCTGGGCGTCGATGGTCGGCTTCTTGACGTTTAGCGCGGCCAGGGCTGCGGCCTGGCGTGGTTGAACGGTGGAGACGCCGTGGATAGGGGCGCTGCGGTCAATGGTGACCGTGTGCCGCTGGATGCGACGCAAGTCCGCCAAGGCTGCCTCCGGCGACAACTCGCTGCCGGCGAGCTTCAGGCGCTGGCGCATCACGCGGTACAGGATCAAGGCCATGAAGCAGATGCTCGCATGGGCCCTGATGCGCTCGGGCAGCCGGTGGAAGACCGGCGCGATCTCGATCTCCGACTTCAGCACCTTGAAGCCGCGTTCGATGTCGGCCAGCGACTTGTAGCGGCGCACCACCTCGTTCGCGGTCATGTCGCGGACATTGGTGATCAGCATCAGCTTGCCGTCCATTAGCTGCGCCCGGGCCAGCGCGGCATCGTCCGCGCCGTCTGCGCTGGCTGGCGCTGGCCCTGGTCGCTTACGCGCTGAGTTCGATCGACCTGATCCCGGACTTCATCCCGGTGCTGGGCTGGCTGGACGAGCTGATCATCCTGCCGCTGGCCCTGAGCTGGCTGCTGCGCCGCCTGCCGGCGCCCTTGCTGGCCCGCGCCCGGGCACGCGCCGCCAGCAGCGGTGCGCCGGCGCTGCTGCAGGGCGCCGAGCGCCTGGGCCGCTGGTGGCGCCGCGGCCTGGCGCTGCAGATTGCGCTCTACCTGCTGGTGCTGCTGCTGATCGCTGGCGGGCTCTGGCTGCTCTTCAGTTCGCCGTGACCTGCACCAGCTCGATGCGATCGGCCAGCGCGGCGCCCTCGAAATCCGCCTCGACCTGGGCCAGCGAGGTGGCGTCGGGCAGGCGCGCCGAGACGATGCCGACGCCGCGCGCGCGGCCGGCGTTCTTCGCCGCGTACAGCGCCAGATCGACCCAGTTGACCGCCTGCTCCCAGCCGAAGGCCGGGCGATCGGGCGGCAGCGGGAACAGCGCAAAGCCCAGCGACGCGCTCACCGCCAGGCTGCGCCCGCCGTCCAGCGCCAGCGGTTCCAGCTCCAGCGTGCGCAGCAGGCGCTGCGCCAGCTGGCGCAGGCCCAGGCCGCTCACGCTGGGCGCGTAGAGCAGGAATTCCTCGCCGCCCCAGCGCACCAGCAGATCGTCCTTGCGCACCTGGGCCGCCAGGCGCTGCGCGACGACCTGCAGCACCTGGTCGCCGACACCATGGCCGAGCTGGTCGTTGATGCGCTTGAAATGGTCGAGGTCGACGAGCAGCAGACCGGCCTCGAAGGGCGCGTCGCCGCGCGCCTGCATGGCCTGCTGGAAGGCGCGGCGATTGCCCAGCTGGGTCAGCGGGTCGCGCTCGCTGAGCGTCTGCAGGCGTTCGCGGCTGCGCTGCAGGCGCTGGTTGGCGGCCCGCGAGCCCAGCCAGAGCAGGCCACCGATGAGCAGGCACAGCCCGATCAGCACGCCGGCCAGCCAGCCCAGCCAGGTCAGCTTCTGCTGGTTGGCCAGCGTGCGTTCCAGCACCGCGTCGCGCTCGTGACGCAGCTGCATCTCCGCCTCCTGGGTGCGCGCCGCCAGGTCCTGGCGCAGCGCAGCCAGCGCGTTGTCGCGCTCGCGCGCATCGGCCTGTTCGGTCAGCCTCCGCTCCTCGTGATAGGCCTTCAGGGCCTCGCGCCACTGGCCGCTGGCGGCCCAGGCGCGGCCCAGATCGCGCAATTCCTCGGCGCGCACGCGGTCGGTCATGCCCTCGGGCGCGACCAGGCGGTCGCCTTGCGCGATCTGCGCGCGCGCCGCATCGAAGTCGCGCAGCCGGATCAGGCTGACGGCCAGGTTGTGGCGCAGCGACTGCTCAAGCACCGGGTCCAGGCCGCCGCCGGCCAGGCCCTGCTCGGCGTAGCGGCGCGCCGGCCCGGGTTCGCCGGCCAGCAGGTGGTGGTCGCTGAGGTTGTTGCGCGCCAGCGCGGCCAGGTGCGGTGCGTCGCTGGCCAGGTCGAGCACGGCGAGCAGGGCCTCGCGGCGCTGCGCAGGACGATCGAGGCGTCGCGCGATCGTCGCCTCGGCCAGCTTGACCTGGGCGAGGCGAAGCGGCAGGCCGGCGGCCTCGCGTTGCGCCTCGGCGAGCAATTGCTGCGCGCGCTCGGGCTGGTCCTGCACCTGGGCCAGCTGCGCCAGATCGGCGAGCAGCGGTGCGGCCAGGCCGGTCTGGCCGGTGGCGCGCACCAGGTTCAGTGCGCGCCGCAGGCGTTGCTCGGCGAGCAGGTACTCGTCGAGCGCGTCATGCACGCGGGCGCGATGCAGCAGGCTGTCGATGTAGAGCCGGCTGTCGCAAGCGGCCTGCGGCTGCGGCTCGCAGATCGGTCGCTGCAGGTCCAGGCTGCGTTCGAGCAGCGCAGCGGCCTCGGCGACCCCACCGCGCAAGCGCGCGACACGGGCGCGCAGGAAGAGCCCGCCGGCGCTGCCGGCCTCGCCACCCGGGTAGACGGCGAGCGCCGCCTCGACATCGCCGGCCTGCAGGCGCAGCACGGCCTCGACATGGCGGCGCTGCTCCTGCTCGCTCGGGTCGCTGCTTGGCGGCAGCGCGAGCAGCGCCTGCAATGCCTGCTGCGGGCGCAGCTCGCCCTGTTCCCGCAGCGCATGAAGGCTGGTCTGGGCGCTCACCGACGCTGCCAGGCCCAGCGCCAGCAGCAGGCCGAGGCAATGCTTCATGCCGGGTCCTCCTGTGCCGGCCAGCGGCGCAGCTGCAGGCCGTCGGCGCTGGTGGCGCCTCCCATCCCGGTCAGTGCGTCGCGCAGCAGCTTCGCGTCGTCCAGGCTGGCGCCGACCAGGCCCCAGGCCTGGTTGCGGCCAAGCGACTTGGCCTGGTACATCAACGCGTCGACCAGGTCGACGGCGCGCTCGGCGCTGAAGCTCGCGTTCGATCCCGGCAGCGGGAACAGCGCATAGCCGATGGAGGCGGTGACCCTGAGCTCGCGGCCGTCGCGCAGCGACACCGGGGTGCCGCCGATTTCCTTGAGCAGGCGCTGGGCCAGCGCGTCGGCCAGCGGCACGTCGATGTCGCGCAGGAAGAGCAGGAACTCCTCGCCGCCCCAGCGCATCACGCCGAGTGGTTCGCGCAGCGCGTTGCGCAGCCGGCCGGCGATGGCCTGCAGCACGGCGTCGCCGCCGGCATGGCCGTGGCGGTCGTTGATCTGCTTGAAATGGTCGATGTCGATGAGGAACAGGCTGCCTTGCAGCGGCGCCTCGGGTCGGCCGACCAGCTGCAGCAGGCGACGCCGGTTGCCCAGGCCGGTCAGCGGGTCGACCTCGCTTTGCGCCGCCAGCTCGCGATTGGTCAGCGCCAGCTGCGCGTTGTTGCGGCGCAGCCGGCGCGCCAGCAACCAGAGCGCCGCAGCCAGCGCCGCGGCGCTGGCCAGCGCGACGGCGCCGAGCGCAAAGCGCAGGCGCTGGTCGCGCACCTGGGCCTCGCGCAGCTGGATGCGCTCCTTCAGCAGCGCCTCCTCGCGATCGCGCTGCGCGACATCGAAGCGCGACTGCGCCTCGGCCAGCGTGCGCCGGTGGTCGGCGCGCGACAGGCCGTCGGCCAGCTGGCGGTAGGCCTCGAAGGCCTCGACGGCGCCGGGCAGATCGCCGGCCTTCTCCAGGTACTGGCCGAGCTCGCGCCAGCCAACGGCGGCATAGGTCGTGCCGCCCGACTGCAGCTCCAGCGTGATCGAGCGCTTGACGTCCGCCTTGCCCTCGGCCAGGCGGCCCAGCACGATCTTGGCGACGCCGCCGTTGTGCAGCGCCAGGCTCATCGCCGAGGTCAGGCCGAGCTGCAGCGCCAGGCGGTGGGCCTCCTCGGCGGTGGTCAGCGCGCGCTGTGGCTCCTGGCGATCCAGGTAGGCAAACGACAGATTGGCCAGCAGCAGCGCGATCGAACGGCGGTCGCCGTCGCGCCGTGCATGCTGCAGCGAGAGCTCCATCAGCTTCAGCGCCTCGGCGGGCTCGCCGGCGTTGTCCAGCACGATGGCGTGCATGTTGTGGATGCGCGACAGGTCGGCGTCGTTGGCGTCGGGCGGCAGCAGCGCAATCAGCTGTCGCATCGACTCCTGCGCGCGCTGGTGCTGCCGCAGCAGTGTCTGCGTGTGGGCCAGGTCGTAGAGCGCGTCGGCGTGGCGCCAGTCCTGGCCGGTGCGTTGCGCCAGCGTCAGCGCGTCCAGGTGCTGCACCAGCGCCGCCTCCAGGTCGCCGAACTCGGCCTGCACATTGCCCTCGGCGGTCGCGCAGCGCAGACGCCAGAGCAGCGGCAGGCTGTCGCGCACCGGCGGTGCCTGGTAGGTCTCGCGTGCCTCGCGGTAACGGCCGTCCGTGAGCTGGGCGTGGGCGATGACCAGCATCTGCGCCAGCGCCGCCAGCGGTCGCTCGGCCACCGCCGCTGCCTTCTCCCAATCGCGCCAGCGTGGCTCAAGCTGCGCCAGCGCGTCGAACCGCCTGTTCTGAGCATGCGTCCAGCCGATCAGGAACAGGCGCTCCAGCGCCTCGGCGCTGCCGGGGGTGACGGCCAGGGCTTCGAGCTGCTGCAGGCGCTGCTCCTGGCGGCTCGGCGGCAAGCGCTCGATGGCCTCCAGCTGCGGTCGCAAGGCGGGCTGAGCCAGCGCCGGCTGAGCCAGGCAGAGCAGCCACAGGCTGAGCACGATCAGCCTGCGCCAGGGGGGACCCATGCTCAGCGCGGGCGCACGAGGTCCGGGCGGGCGATCGGCGATCGCCAGCACCTCTCCCGCACTGCACTGCTCTTGGTCTGCACGCCCCGGTTTATACGCAATGCCCGCGCCGCAGCCATCGCGGCTTGCCCTCAGCCGGAGTGAAATTGCACCGTTGCGGCCAGACGCGGCAACAGCGCCGCCGGCAGGTCATGGCCCCAGCCCTCGATCAGCTCGAAGCGCGCCTGCGGCAGGCAGCGCGTCAGCCGGCGACCATGGGCGGGCGGCAACAGCGGGGCGCATAGGAAGTTCGCTTCGTCAGAAGAATCTGTGGGCCAGTTTTGGCTCTGGAAGCCTGCCAAGCACGTGATACAGGGAGAGTTCAGCGATCCGGAAGGTCCTGTAGCCGTACGCTTTTCTCATAGTGACTTTGGCTTTGTTGTTCAGCCCCTCGATGATGCCGCTGGAGAACTGCTTCTTGGCCTTGAAGTAGTTGAGCAGCAGCTCGCGGTGCGCGCGCACGGTTCGGGCGAACCGCTTTACCGGCTCGATGCGTGAACGCATCGCCCGTTTGCACCAGGCGTCGAGGAACTTGGCCGCCCACGCCGGTGACGTGTATTCCCAGAACAGCTGGAATTCTTCCTTGAGCAGGTAGGCCCGCACGCTCTTCAGGTTGTAGCCCAGCAACTCGCGCAGACTCAATCGCTGCTTGTCCGTGAGGTTCTCCGGCCGCTTGAGCAGGCACCAGCGCTTCTTCTTGAGCACGGGCTCGTAGCCCTCGCGAACCATTCGCCGGGCCTCACCGGCGCGCACCTCGTCCAGCGCCTTGTTCAGCTTGGCCACCATGTGGAAGCGGTCCAGGATGTTCAGCGCCTGCGGGCAATGCCTGGCGATCATCTCCAGGTAGGGCCGCCACATGTCCGAGCAGACGAACTCGACCTTGCCGGCCAGTTCCTGGCCGATAAGGGTGAAGAAGCCTTCGAAGCTCTTCATCGTGCGGTCCCGGCCCACCCACAGCAGCCGCACGCAGTTGGCCTCGATGTGATAGACCAGCGTCAGGAACTTGTGGCTCTGACCGATGTGGATCTCGTCCACGCCAATGGCCCGCAGGGTCCCGAGTTCGCGATGCTCCAGCCCCCACTGCACGACATACTCCACCGCATGACAGACCTGATCCCAGGTCGTGCCGAAGCTCAGTGCCGTCTCCTTCCACGACAGCTTGCGTGCCCAGTGCGCCAGGTACAACATGTACGCCTTGGTCAGCGTGTGCTTGCCCATCGCCCAGGGCACTTGCTCGACCTTCACGCCGCACTGGCGGCATTGCACACGCCGCATGGCGTACAGCAGCATCACCGCATAGCCCCAGACCGGGATGAACTCGAAGCGCCGAACGGCCAGTACGTCGTACCCGGGTGCGGTGTTGCCGCAGCATGAGCAATGCGGCTTGGAGCCGCGGCGCGGCCGCACGTCGACCTCGATGGTGCTGGTGGCTTCGATCAGCCGCACGGCGGCGTAGACGAAGCCGGGGAAGTGGTGGCAGGCATTGAGCAAGCGAGCGAGCAACATGGCCGACTCCCGTGGCAGCGCCAATGACGAGTTCCATCTCGAGCCACAGGAGGCGCAGCGCCTGCGGCAAGCCTGCCCTGACCTGCACGACTGGCCCCGATCCTGGCACGTTGAGCCTGCCGACATCGTCGTGGGCCAACAGGTCGTTGAGTTGCTGACGCCGTTCCTGCTGCATCTGCTGGACCAGGGCCTGGCCAAGGCAACCGTGAGCCGGCACCGCGACAACCTCTGGACGCTCGGTGGCGAGCTGATCCGGCGCCGCTATGACGACGAAGAGCTTGCGCAGCAGGACGTCAAAGCCGCCATCGGGCAGCTCATCGGCCGTGACGGCGGACCGCTGATGTGGCCGCGCATCAACGAAGCGGAACAAGACTCGCTGGACGCAACCTGCCGCAAGCTTGAACGCTTCTGGCGCGCAGCGGCTGCCGCGCACGCATCGCGCTGACGCGTAAACACAGGACCGCGGTGGCGCCAACTGAACGGATGCCGCAACGCAGGTGATCGCCACCGTGCAGTGCAGAGTTGTCCACGGCGGCGGGCGGTCGGCGCTTGCGACGAACCGACAGACCGCCGCGGTGGGCAACTCGTGTCAAACGCTCAAATCGGCCTCAAATCGCCCACTGATAGTCCGGAAGAACCGAACAAGCTGACCCCGGTAAAGAGACGTTGCTGCTCTTTCGCGGCTGTTCAACACACGCCGACAGGCGCTGACTCTGCTGGCGCACCACGGACTTCGTTTGTGTTGCCTAACGTTCGAGCTGAGACGCCCGCGTAGGCAGGCACTGTAAGCCCGGACTGAGACGATAGTACGACTGGCTCAGGCCGGGCTTACAGTGCCTGCCGTAGCGGGTCGGCTCGAGCGAGGGGTTAGGCTGCACTCTTGGTGCGGCGCCGAGTGACTTGCTTAGCCACGTATTCCTGAAGCACTCCGTCCATACGGGACTGCCACCCTTCGCCAGTGCTGCGGAAGAATCTGAGTACCTCTGGGCTGTAGCGCACCGAGACGAGGAGCTTCTTGTTCTCTGACTTTGGGCGGCCTCGAAGTGCCTTCAGTGGCACCATCGTCTGCAACTGGGCGTCTGTCAACGGCTGGGCATCTGGATCAGCGCTAGCTGCACGCCGGATCTTCCGGTTCTCAGCCTCCGCGGGCATGACGATCGTTCGCTTAGGGGTAGTGTTCGACATAGTGCTTCACCTCTCGGCGTTCGGCTGGACGCAGGCTAATGACTCGGCGTGTCTTGCCGCGGTCAACGAAGGCAACGTAGTACAACCGATTGCCTTCTGGAACAAGACCAATCATGCGTAGCTCGTCGTACTCGAAGCGCTCGTCAACCCAGACAAGTGCTTCGTCCCAGATGAGTTGCTTTGCAAAGGCAAGCGATAGGCCGTGGGCGGCGATGTTGAGCTTGTCTTTCGCTGGGTCGAAGTCGATACGCACGGACTTAGTGTAGCTACGCTAAAGCGCAGCGTCAAGTCCCGGGCATCGGGCCTCGCCTGTGCAGCCTAACGTTCGAGCTAAGCTGCCCGCGGAGGCAGGTACTGTAAGCCCGGACTGAGACGATAGTACGAGTGGCTCAGGCCGGGCTTACAGTGCCTGCCGTAGCGGGTCAGCTTGAGCGAGGGGTTAGTGGCTCAGGCCGGGCTTACAGTGCCTGCCGTAGCGGGTCAGCTTGAGCGAGGGGTTAGGCCGCAGCGCACGCTGACGCGCGCGAATCGTTCCGATGAAACTGCTGCGCCGGTTGTGGCAAAAGATGGGGTGCGGAGCCGACCAAGGCCGGACGGACACTGGTGCTTGATGCCCGAGGGTTAGGTTGGTCTTGGGTGACGTCATCGACATTGGTGAGCGGCAGGCCTTGGTGTTCTTGGAAGGGCGCCGAGGCCTGGTGCATCCCGTTTGAGAGAGTGAGCTACGACGACGTACCCATAGTTGGCTCCGCATCCCGCAACGGATGATGGAGCAAGGTATGGCGATGAGCAAGGCCAGGACAGGCCGAAGCAAGCTGGAGGTGATGCACCCGGATGCGGCTGGCATCGATGTGGGTGGTTCGATGCACTTCGTGGCGGTGCCCAATGAAGCGGCGGAGCAATCGGTGAGGCAGTTCGGGGTGTACACCAGGGATCTGCAAGCGATGGCCGACTGGCTGCAGGAGTGCGGCGTGAAGATCGTGGCGATGGAGTCCACGGGGGTGTACTGGATACCGCTGTACGAGCTGCTGGAGCGGCGTGGGTTCGAAGTGATGCTGGTGGACGCCCGGCAGGTGAAGAACGTGTCTGGGCGCAAGAGCGACGTGCAGGACTGCCGGTGGATCCAGCAGTTGTTGAGCTACGGACTGCTGAAGGCGGCGTTCAGGCCGCAAGACCAGTTCTGCGAGCTGCGGGAGTTCAACCGGCTGCGGACGAGGCTGCTGGCCGACCAGGGCCGCAGCGTGCAGCACATGCAAAAGGCCATGACGCTGATGAACATCCAGCTCAGCCAGGCCATCAGCGACGTGGCAGGTGTGACGGGCCAGAAGATCGTCAGGGCCATCGTCGAGGGCGAGCGCGATGCGCAGGTGCTGGCGGCGTACCGGGACAGCCGGATCAAGGCCAGCGAGGAGGAGATCGCGGCGAGCCTGCAAGGCACGTGGAGGGCGGAGCATCTGTTGGCGCTGAAGCAGGCGCTGGGCAGATTCGACTTCTACGCGCAGCAGTTGCAGGAGTGCGAGACCGAGATCCAGCGCGTGATGGCCAAGCTGGAAGTCCACACCAAGGAACTCGGCAAGGGCAAGAAGCGCAGCAAGGCCAAGAACGCGCCGAAGTTCAACGTCCGAGAGCGACTGTTGAAGATGTGCGGAGTGGACGTGACCAAGGTGGACGGCATCGACGAGACCACGGCGCTGAACATCGTGGCCGAAGTCGGAACGGACCTTAGCCGCTTCCCCAGCGACAAGCACTTCGCGTCCTGGCTGGGCCTGTGCCCGGGCACGCGAATCAGTGGGGGCAAGGTGCTGGGTGCGAAGACCAAGCACAGCGTGAACAGAGCGAGCCAGGCGTTCCGGCAAGCGGCGGCGGCACTGCGAAGCAGCAAGTCAGCGCTGGGGGCCTACTACAGGCGGCTGTGCGGCCGCATGGACAAAGGCAAGGCCGTCACGGCTGCGGCCCACAAGCTGGCGCGCCTGTTCTACGCGCTGATGACCAAGGGACAGGAGTACGTCGACCAAGGTCAGCAGTACTACGAAGAGCGCTACAGACAGCGCGTTATCCACCACCTGCAGCGGCGCGCTCAGAGCCTAGGCATGAGTCTGGTGCCGACCGCATAACGCCGAAAAACTATAAGCGAATCAACTACTTGGAAGGAGTTTCTTGAGAGGCCGCAGCGCACGCTGACGCGCGCGAATCGTTCCGATGAAACTGCTGCGCCGGTTGTGGCAAAAGATGGGGTGCGGAGCCGACCAAGGCCGGACGGACACTGGTGCTTGATGCCCGAGGGTTAGGTTGGTCTTGGGTGACGTCATCGACATTGGTGAGCGGCAGGCCTTGGTGTTCTTGGAAGGGCGCCGAGGCCTGGTGCATCCCGTTTGAGAGAGTGAGCTACGACGACGTACCCATAGTTGGCTCCGCATCCCGCAACGGATGATGGAGCAAGGTATGGCGATGAGCAAGGCCAGGACAGGCCGAAGCAAGCTGGAGGTGATGCACCCGGATGCGGCTGGCATCGATGTGGGTGGTTCGATGCACTTCGTGGCGGTGCCCAATGAAGCGGCGGAGCAATCGGTGAGGCAGTTCGGGGTGTACACCAGGGATCTGCAAGCGATGGCCGACTGGCTGCAGGAGTGCGGCGTGAAGATCGTGGCGATGGAGTCCACGGGGGTGTACTGGATACCGCTGTACGAGCTGCTGGAGCGGCGTGGGTTCGAAGTGATGCTGGTGGACGCCCGGCAGGTGAAGAACGTGTCTGGGCGCAAGAGCGACGTGCAGGACTGCCGGTGGATCCAGCAGTTGTTGAGCTACGGACTGCTGAAGGCGGCGTTCAGGCCGCAAGACCAGTTCTGCGAGCTGCGGGAGTTCAACCGGCTGCGGACGAGGCTGCTGGCCGACCAGGGCCGCAGCGTGCAGCACATGCAAAAGGCCATGACGCTGATGAACATCCAGCTCAGCCAGGCCATCAGCGACGTGGCAGGTGTGACGGGCCAGAAGATCGTCAGGGCCATCGTCGAGGGCGAGCGCGATGCGCAGGTGCTGGCGGCGTACCGGGACAGCCGGATCAAGGCCAGCGAGGAGGAGATCGCGGCGAGCCTGCAAGGCACGTGGAGGGCGGAGCATCTGTTGGCGCTGAAGCAGGCGCTGGGCAGATTCGACTTCTACGCGCAGCAGTTGCAGGAGTGCGAGACCGAGATCCAGCGCGTGATGGCCAAGCTGGAAGTCCACACCAAGGAACTCGGCAAGGGCAAGAAGCGCAGCAAGGCCAAGAACGCGCCGAAGTTCAACGTCCGAGAGCGACTGTTGAAGATGTGCGGAGTGGACGTGACCAAGGTGGACGGCATCGACGAGACCACGGCGCTGAACATCGTGGCCGAAGTCGGAACGGACCTTAGCCGCTTCCCCAGCGACAAGCACTTCGCGTCCTGGCTGGGCCTGTGCCCGGGCACGCGAATCAGTGGGGGCAAGGTGCTGGGTGCGAAGACCAAGCACAGCGTGAACAGAGCGAGCCAGGCGTTCCGGCAAGCGGCGGCGGCACTGCGAAGCAGCAAGTCAGCGCTGGGGGCCTACTACAGGCGGCTGTGCGGCCGCATGGACAAAGGCAAGGCCGTCACGGCTGCGGCCCACAAGCTGGCGCGCCTGTTCTACGCGCTGATGACCAAGGGACAGGAGTACGTCGACCAAGGTCAGCAGTACTACGAAGAGCGCTACAGACAGCGCGTTATCCACCACCTGCAGCGGCGCGCTCAGAGCCTAGGCATGAGTCTGGTGCCGACCGCATAACGCCGAAAAACTATAAGCGAATCAACTACTTGGAAGGAGTTTCTTGAGAGGCCGCAGCGCACGCTGACGCGCGCGAATCGTTCCGATGAAACTGCTGCGCCGGTTGTGGCAAAAGATGGGGTGCGGAGCCGACCAAGGCCGGACGGACACTGGTGCTTGATGCCCGAGGGTTAGGTTGGTCTTGGGTGACGTCATCGACATTGGTGAGCGGCAGGCCTTGGTGTTCTTGGAAGGGCGCCGAGGCCTGGTGCATCCCGTTTGAGAGAGTGAGCTACGACGACGTACCCATAGTTGGCTCCGCATCCCGCAACGGATGATGGAGCAAGGTATGGCGATGAGCAAGGCCAGGACAGGCCGAAGCAAGCTGGAGGTGATGCACCCGGATGCGGCTGGCATCGATGTGGGTGGTTCGATGCACTTCGTGGCGGTGCCCAATGAAGCGGCGGAGCAATCGGTGAGGCAGTTCGGGGTGTACACCAGGGATCTGCAAGCGATGGCCGACTGGCTGCAGGAGTGCGGCGTGAAGATCGTGGCGATGGAGTCCACGGGGGTGTACTGGATACCGCTGTACGAGCTGCTGGAGCGGCGTGGGTTCGAAGTGATGCTGGTGGACGCCCGGCAGGTGAAGAACGTGTCTGGGCGCAAGAGCGACGTGCAGGACTGCCGGTGGATCCAGCAGTTGTTGAGCTACGGACTGCTGAAGGCGGCGTTCAGGCCGCAAGACCAGTTCTGCGAGCTGCGGGAGTTCAACCGGCTGCGGACGAGGCTGCTGGCCGACCAGGGCCGCAGCGTGCAGCACATGCAAAAGGCCATGACGCTGATGAACATCCAGCTCAGCCAGGCCATCAGCGACGTGGCAGGTGTGACGGGCCAGAAGATCGTCAGGGCCATCGTCGAGGGCGAGCGCGATGCGCAGGTGCTGGCGGCGTACCGGGACAGCCGGATCAAGGCCAGCGAGGAGGAGATCGCGGCGAGCCTGCAAGGCACGTGGAGGGCGGAGCATCTGTTGGCGCTGAAGCAGGCGCTGGGCAGATTCGACTTCTACGCGCAGCAGTTGCAGGAGTGCGAGACCGAGATCCAGCGCGTGATGGCCAAGCTGGAAGTCCACACCAAGGAACTCGGCAAGGGCAAGAAGCGCAGCAAGGCCAAGAACGCGCCGAAGTTCAACGTCCGAGAGCGACTGTTGAAGATGTGCGGAGTGGACGTGACCAAGGTGGACGGCATCGACGAGACCACGGCGCTGAACATCGTGGCCGAAGTCGGAACGGACCTTAGCCGCTTCCCCAGCGACAAGCACTTCGCGTCCTGGCTGGGCCTGTGCCCGGGCACGCGAATCAGTGGGGGCAAGGTGCTGGGTGCGAAGACCAAGCACAGCGTGAACAGAGCGAGCCAGGCGTTCCGGCAAGCGGCGGCGGCACTGCGAAGCAGCAAGTCAGCGCTGGGGGCCTACTACAGGCGGCTGTGCGGCCGCATGGACAAAGGCAAGGCCGTCACGGCTGCGGCCCACAAGCTGGCGCGCCTGTTCTACGCGCTGATGACCAAGGGACAGGAGTACGTCGACCAAGGTCAGCAGTACTACGAAGAGCGCTACAGACAGCGCGTTATCCACCACCTGCAGCGGCGCGCTCAGAGCCTAGGCATGAGTCTGGTGCCGACCGCATAACGCCGAAAAACTATAAGCGAATCAACTACTTGGAAGGAGTTTCTTGAGAGGCCGCAGCGCACGCTGACGCGCGCGAATCGTTCCGATGAAACTGCTGCGCCGGTTGTGGCAAAAGATGGGGTGCGGAGCCGACCAAGGCCGGACGGACACTGGTGCTTGATGCCCGAGGGTTAGGTTGGTCTTGGGTGACGTCATCGACATTGGTGAGCGGCAGGCCTTGGTGTTCTTGGAAGGGCGCCGAGGCCTGGTGCATCCCGTTTGAGAGAGTGAGCTACGACGACGTACCCATAGTTGGCTCCGCATCCCGCAACGGATGATGGAGCAAGGTATGGCGATGAGCAAGGCCAGGACAGGCCGAAGCAAGCTGGAGGTGATGCACCCGGATGCGGCTGGCATCGATGTGGGTGGTTCGATGCACTTCGTGGCGGTGCCCAATGAAGCGGCGGAGCAATCGGTGAGGCAGTTCGGGGTGTACACCAGGGATCTGCAAGCGATGGCCGACTGGCTGCAGGAGTGCGGCGTGAAGATCGTGGCGATGGAGTCCACGGGGGTGTACTGGATACCGCTGTACGAGCTGCTGGAGCGGCGTGGGTTCGAAGTGATGCTGGTGGACGCCCGGCAGGTGAAGAACGTGTCTGGGCGCAAGAGCGACGTGCAGGACTGCCGGTGGATCCAGCAGTTGTTGAGCTACGGACTGCTGAAGGCGGCGTTCAGGCCGCAAGACCAGTTCTGCGAGCTGCGGGAGTTCAACCGGCTGCGGACGAGGCTGCTGGCCGACCAGGGCCGCAGCGTGCAGCACATGCAAAAGGCCATGACGCTGATGAACATCCAGCTCAGCCAGGCCATCAGCGACGTGGCAGGTGTGACGGGCCAGAAGATCGTCAGGGCCATCGTCGAGGGCGAGCGCGATGCGCAGGTGCTGGCGGCGTACCGGGACAGCCGGATCAAGGCCAGCGAGGAGGAGATCGCGGCGAGCCTGCAAGGCACGTGGAGGGCGGAGCATCTGTTGGCGCTGAAGCAGGCGCTGGGCAGATTCGACTTCTACGCGCAGCAGTTGCAGGAGTGCGAGACCGAGATCCAGCGCGTGATGGCCAAGCTGGAAGTCCACACCAAGGAACTCGGCAAGGGCAAGAAGCGCAGCAAGGCCAAGAACGCGCCGAAGTTCAACGTCCGAGAGCGACTGTTGAAGATGTGCGGAGTGGACGTGACCAAGGTGGACGGCATCGACGAGACCACGGCGCTGAACATCGTGGCCGAAGTCGGAACGGACCTTAGCCGCTTCCCCAGCGACAAGCACTTCGCGTCCTGGCTGGGCCTGTGCCCGGGCACGCGAATCAGTGGGGGCAAGGTGCTGGGTGCGAAGACCAAGCACAGCGTGAACAGAGCGAGCCAGGCGTTCCGGCAAGCGGCGGCGGCACTGCGAAGCAGCAAGTCAGCGCTGGGGGCCTACTACAGGCGGCTGTGCGGCCGCATGGACAAAGGCAAGGCCGTCACGGCTGCGGCCCACAAGCTGGCGCGCCTGTTCTACGCGCTGATGACCAAGGGACAGGAGTACGTCGACCAAGGTCAGCAGTACTACGAAGAGCGCTACAGACAGCGCGTTATCCACCACCTGCAGCGGCGCGCTCAGAGCCTAGGCATGAGTCTGGTGCCGACCGCATAACGCCGAAAAACTATAAGCGAATCAACTACTTGGAAGGAGTTTCTTGAGAGGCCGCAGTGCCCTAGAGGAAGCGCCGAAAGGGCTGCTTCTAGAGTTCGGCATAGATTTCCAGAACGTTGCCATCGGGGTCGCGAAAGAAAAGAGTCCGATGCCCAAAAGGTTCGTCGGTTGGTCCCGAGATGATTTCTGTACCTCGCTCCGCGAGAGCGGCGGCGCAACTGGCAACCTCTGTAGGGGCAACCCGAAAGGCAAGCTGCAGCATCAACGTGCCGACTGGGGGTGTAGTGTCTTTGAACCGTCCGCCGCCGACGGCAAGTGCGAGTAGATTGGAGCCGACACGATACTCAACCCAGTTCGGGCTGAGTTCTCGATGAAGCGAGAAACCGAGAGTCTTGCCGTAAAACTCTCTCATTGCGTCCATCTGGCGAACGTAAATCACCGTGTAGTCGATGCTGCGGATGGGGATCTTGGGGTGCATGGATGCGGATCTCGAACAAGCGGTCGTTCTGCGGCCTAACGTTAGAGCTAAGCTGCCCGCGGAGGCAGGCGCTGTAAGCCTGGTTCGCGATGATGCACCAAGTGCCGCGGACCAGGCTTACAGCGCCTGCCGTAGCGGGTCAGCTTGAGCGACGGGTTAGGCCAGCCGCTTGGGTGCAGCGCACCGGGCGCACCCGAGAAGGAGTGCGGCGCGGACGATTGGAGTCTTGCGTCCGGTGCGCGGGAAACAAGGACGAGTGGCTCGAGGTGAGCGGTTCCGTACGAAGCATGTTGCGGCGGTGGCTACCAAAGAAGCGGCGGACCCGAAGCGGGGCGCTGAACAGTGGTGCACAGAGGCGCCTCGCGAGGGAGGGGGCGAGTGGCAGAGGCGAGCCGCCTGCGGCGAGCCGAGCTGAGGACAACAGGCATTGTTTCCCGGCGGGCCTAACGTTCGAGCTAAGCTGCCCGCGGAGGCAGGTGTTGTAAGCCTGGTTCGCGATGATGCACCAAGTGCCGCGGACCAGGCTTACAGCGCCTGCCGTAGCGGGTCAGGGTTGAACGAGGGGTTAGGCGTCACTGCGCACTGCCGAGCAAGGCCGGAAGTTCACTCATGCTGCCGAACACGAGCTGAGCGCCGGCTTGGAAGAGCTTCTTGGATTGGCCCATGGCGGCGAAGCCGTACACGACCATGCCCGCTGCTCGCGCTGCGGCGACACCAGTTGGACTGTCCTCTATCACCACGCAGCTACTGGCTTGTGCGCCAAGGGAGGCTGCTGCATTTAGGAACAGATCAGGTGCTGGCTTTGGACGCGCGACATCTTGAGCGCTGAATAGACGCCCCTCAACCAGAGGCAGCAGACCGGTGTGCCCAAGGGTAAAGCGCATCTTCTCGCGCGGACCGTTGGATGCGACGCAGTACGGTACGTGTAGTGCAGCAAGCAGTTCGGGTGCACCCTGCACAGATGTTAGATCTCTTGCGAACGCGGCAAAAGTACGTGTCCTGAATTGATGGAAGAAGTCAGCGGGCGCAGACTGTCCAACAAGGGAGTTGAGTACCTCAAGGCACTTTTCGGTAGACGTGCCCATGAAGTGCTCAAGTGTTTCCTCGAGCGTCAGATCGACGCCGAACTCAGCGATCATCTCTCTCAGCACAGAGTGGCTGAGAAGCTCGCTGTCAACGAGCACACCATCGCAGTCGAAGATGACGAGGGAAGGGCTGAGCATGTGGATCGTGACGCCTAACGTTCGAGCTAAGCTGCCCGCGGAGGCATGCAGTGTAAGCCTGGTGTGCGAAGGTGCCGAAGGCGCCGCACACCAGGCTTACGCTGCATGCCGTAGCGGGTCAGCTTGAGCGAGGGGTTAGGCAGCACTGAGGGTTTACCCGCGACGCTCCGGGTTAGGTTAAGGCACTTCAGCTTGCTCACACGCAGCGGTGCTTCCCGCTCCGCGCAGAAGAAGGTGGTGTGTCGGGTCTTCAAGCCGCCGCACCAGCTGTGGCTGACCGAAGCCACAACCGGCTGGAGAGCGGCGGACCGACCAACTGACTGAGCTCTGGCTGTTTGATCGGAGCGCTTCTCGCGCGTGAACCGGCTGAGAAGGCGCTGCACTCTTCGCCGAGTCATTGACATGATCGAGTAGGTTGGTTCGATTCGGTCATGTGCTTGCGGCCTGAACAGTTTGACGCCGAAGAAGGCGCGTTACCGCTCTTTCGTGGCTGTTCAGTACACGCCGATAGGCGCCGAATCTCTCGGTGCACCACGGACTTCGTTTGTGCTGCCTAACGTTCGAGCTAAGCTGCCCGCGGAGGCATGCAGTGTGAGCCTGGTGTGCGAAGGTGCCGAAGGCGCCGCACACTAGGCTTACGCTGCATGTCGTAGTGGGTCAGCTTGAGCGAGGGGTTAGGCGTCATGCAGCCACCCGTCACGAACGCACTGCTCAATGCGTTGCTCCATCCACCGGAATATCTCCGGAGCGTGCGCCTTAACTGGTGCGTTTACTCTAAGGAGCTGAGAGCGACTTATCGACTGTTCCTTCCAGTTTCTCCCATTTGCGGCGAGATTGACTATGAATGGCATAAGGCGATCAAGCACCTTTACCCATCGACTTTCGATTGTGATTTGTTCTTCATATTCGAGCCACAGCGTTCTCATCTGTTGCCCGAATGTGCCTCCGGTTGCAGCCAAGCGTTCAATGCACTCGAGTTCAACTGCTTGCTGTTCCGGGCGCAAGGGTCCAAACGCTGGCGTGTCGTCCGCGTCGATCTCGCAAACATCATGGATCAGGGCCATGACGAGCGCTTTGTGTAGATCAAGTTCGAGGCTGAGTTCCTGCGCAATTATCATTAGCCCCATAGCTAGGTGCCAGCTATGCTCGGCTGAGTTCTCTTGTCGTGAGAGGTCGCTGACGTAGGCGCGCCGCTTGACCAACTTCAGGCGCTCGATATCGGTCAAGAACGCGACAATTGCGGGCAGAGGAAGCTTCATGACGCCTAACGTTCGAGCTAAGCTGCCCGCGGAGGCAGGCTTTGTAAGCCCGGACTGAGAGAATGTACAGAGTACCTCAGGCCGGGCTTACAAAGCCTGCCGTAGCGGGTCAGCTTGAGCGAGGGGTTAGGCCTCAACCGCAGCGAGCGCATTTATGCGTTCTTCGTTCAGGCGAACAAGGCGCCCCTTCTCGAAGATGGTGGCTCCGATTCGTGAGTAGAACTTCTTGCCTCGCTCGTTCGCGGAAGACACAAGCCAGTCCAAGCGAGCGCAGCCTGAGGACTTGGCGACTCGGCAGAGTTCGCGGACAAGCTCTTCTCCAATGTTCTTCCCGCGGTATCTCTCGTAGACGAACAGATCATCCATCCAAAGACCGGGTCTGGCTATGAAACTCGAGAAGATGGCGTAGTAGGTCGCCATGCCCACCAGCTTTCCGTCAACGTCGGCGACGAGAGCGTAGGCGTTCGGCTGTTCAGCAAACAGCGCGTGTCGCAGCGATTCGGTAGTGGCTACAAGTGACTCCAAGCTTCCGTCGAACTCCGCTTTGGCGCGAATCAGCGCGAGAAGCTCAGGCATCTCTGTATTCAGGACGGGGCGAATGACCAATGGTTTCTCCTTTGAGGCCTAACGTTCGAGCTAAGCTGCCCGCGGAGGCAGGCACTGTAAGCCCGGGCTGAGATGATGCACAGTGTGCCTCAGCCCGGGCTTACAGTGCCTGCCGTAGCGGGTCAGCTTGAGCGAGGGGTTAGGCGTCACTTGGGTACGACGCGCGCAAGCTTCTCGGCCATGCGGGTTTGCCAACCTGGGCCGGTAGCTCGCCACTTCAGGATGACCTCTTCCGGCAGACGAATGGAGATCAGCTTCTTGGGGTTCTCCGAGCGCGGACGGCCGCCCTTGTTCACCTTGCCCCGGGCAAGCATTTCTCCAGTCAGCTCCGGGAGTTCTTCGTACTCCTCCGGCTGGATGACGTGTGCTGCAACCTTGACGAGGTCAGATCCCAAGGAGCGGTGCGATGAGCGCTTGCTCGCGGTCATTTGCTTTCCTCATGCTGAACACGTGGCGATCCGCGCCGCGCGGTGTGTAGCCAACAACAACCATTCGATCTCTCAACATGCCGAAGCAGATGATCCGTCTCTCGCCGTAGTCCTTGCGTCTGTCTTCGGACTCGAAGTTCGGCGCCGCAAAGACAAACTTGGCGTCTTCGAAGTCGAGGTGCCGTTCGGCTAGGGTTCGAGCTCTCTTCTCAGGATCGTAAGTGATGGTCACGTGGTTAGTGTATCTACAAAAACCACGGCGCGCAAGGGGCGCTCGTTTGTGACGCCTAACGTTCGAGCTAAGCTGCCCGCGGAGGCAGGCGCTGTAAGCCTGGTTCGCGATGATGCACCAAGTGCCGCGGACCAGGCTTACAGCGCCTGCCGTAGCGGGTCAGCTTGAGCGAGGGGTTAGGCATTGCCATTCTGAGCTTCGAGAGCGAGTAGCAAGCTCAGCCTGTGCTCCTTGGCGACAACTTGCCACGGGAGCCCAGTTAGCGCACCTTCCAAGGCCCACAGGAGATTGGGTTCTTCCGGACTATCAGTGGGCGATTTGAGGCCGATTTGAGCGTTTGACACGAGTTGCCCACCGCGGCGGTCTGTCGGTTCGTCGCAAGCGCCGACCGCCCGCCGCCGTGGACAACTCTGCACTGCACGGTGGCGATCACCTGCGTTGCGGCATCCGTTCAGTTGGCGCCACCGCGGTCCTGTGTTTACGCGTCAGCGCGATGCGTGCGCGGCAGCCGCTGCGCGCCAGAAGCGTTCAAGCTTGCGGCAGGTTGCGTCCAGCGAGTCTTGTTCCGCTTCGTTGATGCGCGGCCACATCAGCGGTCCGCCGTCACGGCCGATGAGCTGCCCGATGGCGGCTTTGACGTCCTGCTGCGCAAGCTCTTCGTCGTCATAGCGGCGCCGGATCAGCTCGCCACCGAGCGTCCAGAGGTTGTCGCGGTGCCGGCTCACGGTTGCCTTGGCCAGGCCCTGGTCCAGCAGATGCAGCAGGAACGGCGTCAGCAACTCAACGACCTGTTGGCCCACGACGATGTCGGCAGGCTCAACGTGCCAGGATCGGGGCCAGTCGTGCAGGTCAGGGCAGGCTTGCCGCAGGCGCTGCGCCTCCTGTGGCTCGAGATGGAACTCGTCATTGGCGCTGCCACGGGAGTCGGCCATGTTGCTCGCTCGCTTGCTCAATGCCTGCCACCACTTCCCCGGCTTCGTCTACGCCGCCGTGCGGCTGATCGAAGCCACCAGCACCATCGAGGTCGACGTGCGGCCGCGCCGCGGCTCCAAGCCGCATTGCTCATGCTGCGGCAACACCGCACCCGGGTACGACGTACTGGCCGTTCGGCGCTTCGAGTTCATCCCGGTCTGGGGCTATGCGGTGATGCTGCTGTACGCCATGCGGCGTGTGCAATGCCGCCAGTGCGGCGTGAAGGTCGAGCAAGTGCCCTGGGCGATGGGCAAGCACACGCTGACCAAGGCGTACATGTTGTACCTGGCGCACTGGGCACGCAAGCTGTCGTGGAAGGAGACGGCACTGAGCTTCGGCACGACCTGGGATCAGGTCTGTCATGCGGTGGAGTATGTCGTGCAGTGGGGGCTGGAGCATCGCGAACTCGGGACCCTGCGGGCCATTGGCGTGGACGAGATCCACATCGGTCAGAGCCACAAGTTCCTGACGCTGGTCTATCACATCGAGGCCAACTGCGTGCGGCTGCTGTGGGTGGGCCGGGACCGCACGATGAAGAGCTTCGAAGGCTTCTTCACCCTTATCGGCCAGGAACTGGCCGGCAAGGTCGAGTTCGTCTGCTCGGACATGTGGCGGCCCTACCTGGAGATGATCGCCAGGCATTGCCCGCAGGCGCTGAACATCCTGGACCGCTTCCACATGGTGGCCAAGCTGAACAAGGCGCTGGACGAGGTGCGCGCCGGTGAGGCCCGGCGAATGGTTCGCGAGGGCTACGAGCCCGTGCTCAAGAAGAAGCGCTGGTGCCTGCTCAAGCGGCCGGAGAACCTCACGGACAAGCAGCGATTGAGTCTGCGCGAGTTGCTGGGCTACAACCTGAAGAGCGTGCGGGCCTACCTGCTCAAGGAAGAATTCCAGCTGTTCTGGGAATACACGTCACCGGCGTGGGCGGCCAAGTTCCTCGACGCCTGGTGCAAACGGGCGATGCGTTCACGCATCGAGCCGGTAAAGCGGTTCGCCCGAACCGTGCGCGCGCACCGCGAGCTGCTGCTCAACTACTTCAAGGCCAAGAAGCAGTTCTCCAGCGGCATCATCGAGGGGCTGAACAACAAAGCCAAAGTCACTATGAGAAAAGCGTACGGCTACAGGACCTTCCGGATCGCTGAACTCTCCCTGTATCACGTGCTTGGCAGGCTTCCAGAGCCAAAACTGGCCCACAGATTCTTCTGACGAAGCGGAAGTTCAAACAGCCTCTTGTCCGCCCGAGTCAGTCCTGCGTGGGCGGCCGATGCCGGTCCGGAGGGCTTTGAACTGGCGCCTGGGCCGTTGCCTCGCCGCCGGGGACGGGTGTGCGTGCGGGAACACTTGCCAGTCGATCGCGCAGCCAGCCAAACCCCACGCGCTCCTGCTCCAGACGCAGCCGGGGCTGGTGGCGATCGAATCGGAGGTCGTCAAAAACCGCCGTCTCCCCCGGCGTGAGACGCGCCAGGTCGCGGCGTGCCGGGTCGGGCTCCTCGCTCCAGTGCAGGCGGTGGGCAAGGAGCGTCGCACGGTCCATGAGGAAGGACGCCGCGCCGGGGAAGCAACCACGCAGTTGGTCGAGGATGGCGAATCCGTGGGTGTCGATGTCGCCCCAGTAGTGCAGCTGGCATCGATGCAGCCACTTGGCGCGCGCCAGCGGTTCCCAACCGTAGCCTGCGCCGAAGACGACGATGGCGTCCGCCGCTGGCGGGAAGGCGAGGAAGTTGGTTTCGTTCTCGGTGATGAAGACACGCTGGACGGGTAGCACCAGCGCCGCGAAGCTCGCAGCGTCCAGGGTGATGTCGGGCAGGCTCTGCGTCGAGGATGGGCAGCCCGGCAGGCTGGGCAAGGCCCGGTCGAGGAGGCGAAACCGAATTCGGACGGGCTTGTCCAGGAAGCCGAATCGGCGCGTGAACTGCCCAACGCCGGTCGCATGGGTCTCGATGACTTCAGGTTGCAGCGCCAGGTCCAGCAGCTCGGCCAACACGCCTCGGTGGACCTCGATGAACTTGCTGTCCACGCCGGGCACGTCGACCTGACGCAGGTACACGCCTGGTCGAGGATGGGCCTGCAGCCATACGACGACGGCCAGCAGACGCTCCCAGCGGTCGGCAAGGTCCAACGCCTGGATCGGCCGCCGGACAAGCCACGCCAGCAGCGGCGACTGCGCGGCTGCCGTCTGCTGCCACAAGGCCTCGAACCGCCGCGCCTGACGAACCTTGCCGATGAGGGCCAAGGCGTCCTGCAGGGTGTCGAGCCATACGGCCGCCGGCAGCTGCTGCGTTCCCTGGACGCGGTGGTTCCACGCCCTCCATTCGACCCGAACCTGCGGGGCATCGGCGAAGGCGTGCACCCAGTCACGAACGGCCTCGAAGCGGTCGGACAAGTCGGACGCACCGGGAGTCTTCAAGCCCAGGCGCAGGGGCCACGAAACGGCGTCGGTGACAGCCGCCCGCAGCAAGTCGCCCCGGTCCCACAAACGTTGGACCTGGGTGCGCAAGTCTGCCGGCGTGGTCCAGCTCATGGTGCTGCGCCGTCTCCGGCAGCCCTGGCTTCGGCCCAGCCTTCCGCTTTCTGAGCCCGGTACTCCTCGATCGACAGGCAGCGCAGCCGTGAGTCGCGTCCGCCCTCGTTGTGCACGAAGCCGACGCTGGCCACGAAGGGCTCGATGATGTGGATCTTCTGCAGCGGCGTGACGATCAACAACTGGAGGTTGAGCTGCTGAAAAAGGCGCAACCCGTACTGTGCCGACTCGTCGGACCCGCGCCCGAACGCCTCGTCGATGACCACGAAACGGAACGACCGCGAACGCACGGCGCCCCACTCCAGCCCGAACTGGCAGGCCAGGCTCGCAGCCAGCACGGTGTAGGCCAGCTTCTCCTTCTGGCCGCCCGACTTGCCACCCGAGTCCGAGTAATGCTCGTGCTCGGCACCGTCTGCGCGCCAGCGTTCGCTGGCCGAGAACAGGAACCAGTTGCGAACGTCGGTGACCTTGGCGGTCCAGCGCCTGTCGGCGTCCGACAGTCCTTCGCGGCCCCGGAATCGATCGATGATGGCCTTGACCTGCAGGAACTTGGCTTCCGAATACTGTTCGTCCGCCGAGCCCGTCAGCGCCCCCTCGGTGCACGCCCGCAAGTCCTGCTGGAAGTCGCGGATTTCCGCATCCGGGCTGGGCAGCGCCACCAGCTTGATGTAGCGGCCGGGGTTGTAGTCGATGGCTTGGAGCGACTGGTTGATGAAGTCGACGCGCTCCCTGATCGTCTCGCGCTCGCGGGCGAGCTGGGCGTTGAAATTGGCGATCTCGTTGATCGTGTTGACGTTCAGCAGCTCCTTGAAGCGCGCCTCGAATCGCGGCAGGTCGTCGCCCTTCAAGCCGGTGAGCATCCTTTCGTACTCCGGCATCGCGGCCAGGCTCACGTCCATCTCGACGGTCTCGGCCTTGAACTCCTCCTTGAAGCCGCGCATGGCATTGACGATGCGCTCGGTCAGACGGGCCAGGCGCTTGTCCTCCGCATCGATGCGCTCCTGCAGCCACTTGCGCACGTCCTGCTCGCGGTTGTCGCAGGACTCGATCGACAGCTGATGCTCGCCCAGCGCCTGCGAGCGCCAGCCATCCAGGCGCTCGATCTGTGCGTCGGTCAGCGGTAAGTCGTTCCACACGCTGCCGGCCTGATCCCGCATCGCCTGCGCCGTCTCAAGTTTGCTCTTGACTTCGCCCCGTTTGCCCAACGCGTCGGACCGCCTGACCTCCTGCTCGCCAAGCCGAACCTGCGCGGCCTTGAGCTGGCGCCCCAAGTGTTGCAGGGTGTCGGATGCGGCTTCCAGCCTCGCGCGCTCCTCGGTGAGTCCAGCAATTTGCCGAGCCAGGCTCATCCAGTCGATGTCCGCAAAGCGCGTGAACTCTTCCAGCTTGCTGAGTGCATCCAGCCGACTCCGCAGCTCATTTCGAGCCTGCTGGATCTCGCCAAGGCGCTGCCCGAGCAGGGCCAGCTTTGCCGCCAGACGCTCCCGCTGATCGCGCAACGCCCGCAGCTTGGCGGCATTGCTCCAACCGAGCACATAGCGACTGCGGTCGTCGATCCGGCTGCGGTCGTCCTTCTCGTGGCGTCCGCTCGGGTCCTTGATCTGACCGGAGCGTGTGATGGCGCGCGCCTCGCGGCGGAACTGCTCCCCGTTGTCGCAGCAGGCGACGTCGAAGCGCTGGCAAAGCTCTCTTTCTAGCCACTCGTAGTGTGGCGAGTCCGGCTTGATGACGAGCTTGCGCACCAGCGACTGCGGATGCAGAGCGGCGCCTTGCGTTGCCTTCCTCTGCCGCACATGGAAGTACACCAGCCGGGCGCCCAGATGCTGCCGGTCCACCCAGTCCGCCACGGCCTTGTAGTGCGCGTCCGGAACCAGCAGCGCGAGGCCAAAGCCACGCAGCAGCCGCTCGGCGGCGCCTTCCCAATCTTGCTCGTCGTCACGCACCTGGATGAGCTCGCCAGCGAAAGGCAGTTCGTCCTCGCCGATCGCCAGGGCCGAACACAGCGCATCGCGGATGCGGATCTGGGCGGCGTCGATGTTGCTCTTGCGCCGCTGGAGGCTGTCGATCTCGTCGGACAGGGCGGCGTGCTCTTCTCGGCCCTTGCGGAAAGTGAAGTCCTCTTCGCGCTCCCGGTTGTCCAAGTTGGCAATGCGCTCGCGCAAGCCTTCGGCACGCTGGGTGATGCTCTGCTGCTGAGCGAGGAAACCTGCTTCATCCC
Organism: Ideonella sp. WA131b; assembly: GCA_023657425.1. Taxonomy (NCBI): domain Bacteria; kingdom Pseudomonadati; phylum Pseudomonadota; class Betaproteobacteria; order Burkholderiales; family Sphaerotilaceae; genus Ideonella; species Ideonella sp. WA131b. Next base: position 1,024,590 of record JAGTJW010000002.1, on the reverse strand, counting down.
CTGGCGCCGCCTCATCGACGCGGGCCAACAACTCTTGGAAGCGGTCAGACCTCTTCTGGCGTTGTACCTTCTCCCCCTCCAAACGGCGAATTTCTGCCGCCAGTTCCTCCAGGCGGTCGCCGCCGTTGTCTCGCAGGGCCCGCTCCAGGCGTCCGACTTCAATGCGCTCGGCTTCACGCTCCGCGTCCAGGCGTTCGATCTGCGCATCCAGCCGGGCCGCATCGTCTGCCAGAAAGCCGATTCGGCGGTCCAGCAGGTCGCCCTTGAGCCGGGCGAAATAGGGTCGAAGCTGATCGCGCGCATCCCGCCAGCCCTGAGTCTCGGCCACCAGCGCCTGGTGGCGCGCGCCGTCGTCGACCAAGGGCGTCAGCAAGTCCACCTGCCGCTTGGCCTTGAGCACCGCCTGATGCGCCCGGTCCAGGTCGTCGAAGTGGCGGATCAGCGCCTCGATGCGGCTGCCCACATCGAAGGGCTCCAGCATGTGGCTGCGCACGAAGTCGGTGAGATTGCCCACCGACTTCATCGAGACGGTCTGGTGGAACAGTTCCAGGGCCTGTTCATGTTCGATGCCGAAGCGCCGGCGGAACCAGGCACCGTAGGGCGGAAAGCTGTCGAACAACTCGCAGCCCGAGCCGCGCAGCTTCTTGCGCAGGGCGACGATGTCACTGCCGAAGCCGCTGAAGTCTTCGGCAACGGTGAGGGCTCGCTCGGCGGCCACGAACAGGCGAGCGGGCTGGCCCAGAGGGTCCTTCAGCCAGAAGACCTGGGCCAGCGTCACAGCCTGGTCGTAGCCCTCGTTGCGGAAGACGCCAAGGATGACCGAGTAGCTCGACGCATCGCGCAGCGCCACGGGTCTGGCACTGCCCGTGACCTCGTGACGCTCGCTCTTGTAGTGGCCCAGCACGTAGGAGCGCAAGGACCGCTCGCGCGAGTCCGCCCCGGCGGCCTTGTTGTAGGCCACGCGATGCGCAGGAACGAGCAAGGTCGTGATCGCATCGACCAGCGTGGACTTGCCCGAACCGATGTCGCCCGTGAGCAGGCCATTGCGCCCATCGAGCTCGTAGCGCCAGACACGTTTGTCGAAGGTGCCCCAGTTGAGCACTTCCAGCCGCTGCAGACGAAAGCCTACGCGGCTGTCGTCGGACACGAAGTCGAGGCCCAATGTCGTGGCGTCCATCGGCGCCTCAAACATCTTGGGCCTCCTTGCCAGCGCCACCAGACAACGCCATGCGATACACCTCCATCCGCGCATCGAACTCCGCCAGCCACTGCGCATCGACAAAGGCCTTCAGGATGCGCCGCACCTCGTAGGTCCCTCGGTCTTGTGCACTGCCGGCGGCGGGCTTGAGCCGGCGCAGAAACCCCAGATCGACCACCTTGGTGATCGTCGCGTCCACCTGGTCGATCAGCCGCGCCTCGTTCGTGCCATCGGGCAGGAACACCCGCACCAGTTCGGTGATGTCGTCGCGCGAGAGCACCAGCCGGGTATCGCCACCGCCGGCGTCGAACTCAGCCATGCGCTTGCGCACCAGCGCCAGCATCAGACTGACCGGGTAGGACAGCGGCCGGCGTGCGACGAGCCGCGGCAGGCGTGACGTCCCCGAAGCCTCTTCCGGGTCGGGACGGCTCTTCAGAAAGGCGTGGCCCTCGGCCTCGTCCAGCACCAGATCGAGCAGCAGCATGGCGGACTGTTCCCTCACCCGCGCCTGCAGGCGAAGCAGGCTGGCCCACAGCCGCTCGTCGTCGTCGCGGTAAAGCACGCCCTTGAGCAGGCTCACCAACAGCTGCGACAACTCGGGCACTTCGGGCAGTGTGCCGGGCGGGGTCTCCGCCGAAGCTTCCTCGTGCAGCGCGTCGTTCATGTTCTTCCCCCTGGCCGCTTGACGCCGTCAGCGCGTGAAGATCACGCGGGGCAAGCGCGCCTCGCGCGTCACGGCTTCGCCCTCTGCGTTGCGGGACAGCCAACGGATCGGCTCGATCACCGTTTCGTCGACCAGGGAGCGCAGGCCGCCCAAGGCGTCCAGCGCTCCGCTGCCGTCCCCGGCGTGGGCCAACTCCAGATAGGCCACCAGTTCGGCCAGTCCCTGGTGTAGGGGCTCGGCATCCAGCAGCTCGCGAAGCGTGATCTGCGGCTGGCGGCGAAGTGCGCGTTGAACAGCCGACCTCAGGCGCGCCTTGTCCACCACGATCTGGCCGAACAGGCGCGCGGTGTCAATGTCGTCTTCGCCAGCGACGAGCGCCATATCAGCCAGGCGCGGCTTCACGCTCGGCGTGAACAACGGTCTCTCCAGCGGCAGCTCGATCTCCGCGGCCATCGCGTCGATGTGCATCACCGTGCCGGCGGGAGTCGCCCCCCGCAGAGCCAGCGCCTTGCTTTCGATGCCATGCAAGAGGTCCAGGATGCGGCGATTCTCCAGAAAGGCACGGTCGTCCAGGAAGCGGCGTAGCTGCTGGGACAGCTGGGCCACCGTGCGCTGGGTGTGTTCGCCTGCCTCCAGCCAGTCGTGATGCACGCGGCGGGTGCGAGGTTCGGGCTTCAGCGCCGCGACGGCAGGTAGCGCCAGCACCTGGTCCAGCCGCTCGGAGAGCTCCTCCTGCCGCCGGGTGGACATGAGGAAGTCCCAGAAGGCGCGGAAGCTGCGCCCCTGGTCGGAGTCGCCGATGGCATCGCGCTCGCCCATGATCTCGTCGAGCAGCGCACCCTTGGCGCCTTCCCACAACGCGATCTTCTCGCGCACCTTGCGGTCGAGCAGGCGGAAGTTGTGTTCCACCTCGCGGAAGTCGGCCAGCAGCTCGCGCGCCAGTTGCTGGAACTGTTGGAAGCGGTCCTTGACTGCTGTGTCGTCCAGCAGCGGCACGTCACCGGCCAGCACGCGGGCGATCTCGGCGTCCAGTTCGTCGCGCTTCTGGCGAAGGTCGGCCACGCGCTTGATCGGGTCGGCCTCGGTCCCGGCGCTGATCTGCTCCAACAGCGCGAACAGCGTCAGCAGGCGCGACTCGGTGCCGACGAATGGGCGCTCGGTCAGCGTCAGAAACCAGGCGATGGCCCTCTCGGTGGCCGGCGTCAGGTCGAACTGCGCCTCGTCAGTGCCCGGCTTGTAGAACTTGCGCAGCCAGCCTTTGTCGGGCGCGGCCCAGTCGTTCAGGTAGTCCAGCGCGCCCTTGGGGTAAGCCTCCGGGCCCAACTGCTCGCGCAGGGCGAACAACTCGTCCTCCAGCGCCTCGGCGAGATCGGCCTCGCTCATCACGCGCACGTTCGGCGTCACGAACACCCGGTGCAGGAAGCTCGCCACCAGCGCCGCATGCGGCGAGGCCAGCAGCCGCCAGGCTGGGTGGCGGTCGCGCAGGGTGGAGAGGGTGGCGTGGTCAAGAGACATCGGAGGTTGATCCGGACGTCTGCGAGCCGCCATCATTGAAGCGCCGAACGATCCGGTACGCGGGTTCGAAGCCACTCTGAGGCCTGACGCGTGGGAGAAAGCGCGCCGTGGAAGAGATGACGGTCATGTCGGGCTTCTTGAACGTTCGTTGCTCTCTTCGTCCGCGCCCCCGGCGCGTACCCAGTCGTCCACCACAGACAACTTGAACTTCCACAGCCGCCCGACGCGGTGCGCCGGCAGCCCCCGGTTTTCCCGCCAGCGGTAGACGGTGTCCTTGGCCACGCCCAGGTGCTGGGCGACCTGCTCGGCGGAAACCCACGGTTCAGCGGTCATGGCGTCCGCGCTTGCCACCTGGAAGCGTCTTAAGTGGATCAAACAACACCAAAGTCTATCAACGGGAGGACGCTCTCCCAAGCTTGGCTTCGGCGCGGAACAGCGCGTGAATCACTGCATCGCGATCAACCCGGAGACCCCGATGCGCCACATCGATCCCCGCGCCGCCGGCGCCGCGCGCCAGACATCGACGGGGTCCGAGCGCTCGACGGAGAGGAGGAGGTGGGGGTAAGGCGTCTGCGGCCAGGAGCGCAGGCCCGGTAAGCTCAGCCCATGGGCGTAGCGCGGCGTGCCGGTGGCCGGATGACGGCTGATGTGCGCGTGGGCCAGCGCCAAGGCGTCGATGAAGCCCAGCGCGGCAGCCTCGGCGTCTTCGGACATGTAGTCCGTGATTGCATCCTCGACATCCTGCCGGGCCTGCTCGCGCGGGACAACGGGTTTGGCCTTCACGACCGACTGCGTGTCTTTCTCGCCACCTGGGCAGCGCCGCGCACCCGCTCGCGCAAGCCTACGAAGCAGGTCTCCTTCACCGACGCTGTGGGAGCCGACGAAGCGCCCCTGACAGCATAGTGCGCAGCTGCAGCCGATCCTGATCGCGGCGGAGCAGTTCGCGCACGTACTCGCTGCCGCCCACGCTCCTTGCCACGCTGGCTGACCTGTTCGTCGACGAAGGTCTTGAGGCTGTCGGGCAAGGAGAGGTTCATCGTGCTCATGCCGACAGGTTGGATGGCTTGGCAAAAACTGGCAAGACCGTCCCGCCGAGGTCAGCCATCTGACGCGATGGAGGCTCTGGCCCGGGAAGTGACCGATTCCGAGCGCCGTGGCGCGCCCGCACCCGCAGCACAGCCGCCCGGAAATCCGCGCCACGCGGGGGAAGCGGGCAAAAAAAAGGCCCGGAGATCGTCCGAGCCCTTGTAGATGGTGGAGAGGAGGAGGATCGAACTCCCGACCTTCGCATTGCGAACGCGACGCTCTCCCAGCTGAGCTACCCCCCCACGCGCAGCGCGGCACTATAGCATCGTGCCGCCGAGTCTGGCGGTGCGGGCGTGACCGCTGTGCGCGGTCGCTACCATCGCAGCCTGCCCCTCTTGCTTGCCCAACCCAAGGAGCGCGACCCCGATGCGAACCCGCCTCGATGACCCGGCCTGGCTTGATCAGCAATACGACAACCGCGCCCGCGTTGCCGAGCACCCGCGCATCCTGCGCAACTGGGCCGAGGCCTCGGCCCATGTGCGAGCCCACTCGCCCGCGGCGCGGCTGGACCTGCGCTACGGCGAAGGCCTGAACGAGACGCTCGACGTCTTCCCGCCGACGCGGCCGCAGCCCGGTGGTGCGCCGGTGCTGGTGTTCATTCACGGCGGCTACTGGCGCTCGCTCGACAAGAACGATTTCTCCTTTGTCGCGCCCGCCTTCAACGCCGCGGGCGCGCTGGTGCTGGTGCCCAACTACGCGCTGTGCCCGGCCGTCGGCATCGAGCACATCGCGCTGCAGATGGCGCAGGCCGTGGTCTGGGCGCTGGATCATGCGGCCGAACTTGGCGGCGATCCCTCTCGCATCGCGCTGGTGGGCCACTCCGCCGGCGGCCACCTGGCGACGATGCTGCTCACCTGCCGCTGGAAGGAGCTCGATCCGGCCCTGCCGCTGCAGCCGCTGGCCGGCGCGCTGTCGATCTCGGGCCTGTACGACCTGGAACCGCTGCGCCACACGCCCTGCGTGATGCGCGACCTGCGGCTCACGCCGTCGGCCGTGGCGCGGCTGTCGCCGGCGTTCTTCCCGCGGCCGAAGAACACCCGCCTGTTCGCGGTCGTGGGCCTGGAGGAGAGCGACGAGTTCGTGCGCCAGAACGCGCTCATCCGCGACGTCTGGGGCCCCACCGCCGTGCCGGTGTGCGAGACCTTGCCGGGCAGCAACCATTTCAGCGTGCTCAACCCGCTGGCCGATCCGGCCGGCCGGCTGCACGAGCTGGCGCTGCGCCTGCTGGGGTTGCGCTGAACGCCTCGGACGGCATCGCGCTGCCACCGGTGGTGGCGGGCCTGTGGCAGATGCACACCTGGGGCCAGGACCGGGCCGCGCGGGTGCGCTGGATCCAGCAGGTTCTCGATCTCGGCATCACCGCGTTTGATCACGCCGACATCTACGGCGGCTACACGGTGGAGTCGCTGTTCGGCGAGGCGCTGGCCGCCGAGCCAGGGCTGCGCGAGCGCATGACGCTGGTCACCAAGTGCGGCATCCGTCTGGTGCACGCGTCGCAGCCCGGCCTGGCGGTCAAACACTACGACAGCAGCGCCGCTCACATTCTGGCCAGCGTGCAGCGCTCGTTGCGCGCGCTGCGCACCGACCGCATCGATCTGCTGCTGATCCACCGCCCCGACGGGCTGGCCCACCCCGACGAGATCGCCGAAGCCTTCGTGCGGCTGCACGCGGCGGGCCAGGTGCGGGCCTTCGGCGTCAGCAACCACACGGTGGCTCAGTTCGCGGCGCTGCATCGGCGTGTGCCGCTGGCCACGAACCAGATCGAGTTCTCGCCCCTGCAGATGAAGGCGCTGGCCGACGGCACGCTGGAGCAGGCGGCCGATCTGGGTCTGCCGCCCATGATCTGGAGCCCTCTGGCCCGGGGCCGCCTGTTCACGGCCGACGACGAACAGGCGCGGCGCGTGCGGGCGGCGCTCGGCGCCATCGCCGCCGAGCACGGCTGCAGCCTGGCGACGGCCGCGCTGGCCTGGGTGCGCCGGCACCCGAGCCGGCCGGTGCCGATCACCGGCAGTGTCCGAATCGAGGCGCTGGCCGAGGCGGTGGCGGCGACGCGCATCAGCGTGTCGCGCCAGGCCTGGGCCAGCGTCTGGCAGGCCAGCATGGGCCACGAGGTCCCGTGACGTCGGCCCCTGTCGGCCCGAATGGGCCGCCGTTGTCGGCCCCGGACGGCCTGAATGGGCCGCCGTTGTCGGCCCCGGAAGGCCCGCAAGGGCCGCCGTTGTCGGCTCTCGTGGCCGGCTTCGTCGCCGTGCTGGTGGGCTTCACCAGCTCGGTGGTCATCGTCTTCCAGGCCGCGGCGGCTCTGGGCGCCACGCCGGCGCAGACGGCCTCGTGGATCTGGGCGCTGGGCCTGGGCATGGGCCTCACCAGCCTGGGCCTGAGCCTGAAGTACCGCATGCCGGTGCTCACCGCCTGGAGCACGCCCGGCGCAGCGTTGCTGGTCAGCGCCGGGGCGGGCGTGCCGATGGCCGAGGCCGTGGGCGCCTTCATCGTCTGCGCGCTGCTGATCACGCTGGCCGGCGCCACCGGCTGGTTCGCGCGCGTGATGGACCGCATCCCGCAGTCGCTGGCCGCGGCGTTGCTGGCCGGCGTGCTGGCGCGCTTTGCTTTCGACGCCTTCGCCGCCCTGCCGGGCGAGCCGCTGTTGGTGGGCGCGATGTGCGCCGCCTTCGTGGCGGGGCGGCGCTGGTGGCCTCGCTACGCGGTGCCCGGCGTGCTGCTCGTTGGCATCGCCGTGGCGGCAGGCCAGGGCCGGCTCGACTTCTCCGGCATCGAGTGGGCGCTGGCCAAGCCGGTGTTCACGATGCCGGCCTTCAGCCTGGCCGCGCTGGTGGGCATTGCCTTGCCACTGTTCGTGGTGACCATGGCCTCGCAGAACCTGCCCGGCGTGGCTGCGCAGCGTGCCGCCGGCTACCGCGTGCCGGTGTCGCCCGCCATCGCCACCACCGGCGCGGCGACGCTCTTGCTGGCGCCGTTCGGTGCCTACGCGCTCAACCTGGCGGCCATCACCGCGGCCATCTGCATGGGGCGCGAGGCCGCCGAAGACCCGGCGCGCCGCTGGTGGGCCAGCGCCGCGGCCGGCGTCTTCTACATCGTCGTGGGCTTGCTCGGTGGTGCGGTGGTGGCGCTGATCGCCGCCTTCCCGCCGGCGCTGGTGCTGGCCGTGGCCGGGCTGGCGCTGTTGTCCACCATCGGCTCGGCGCTGGCCACCGCAATGAAGGACGAAGCCGAGCGCGAGGCCGCGCTCGTCACCTTCGTCGTCACCGCCAGCGGGCTGGTGCTGTTCGGCATCGCCAGCGCGTTCTGGGGCGTCGTGGCCGGGGTCGTGGTGCGCGCGGCCCTGCGCCGCTGATGGGGCTTCGCGCGCTGTGCCACAGTCGCGGCCCTGGACTGGAGATGTGCCCGTGAAGCTGCTGTTCGTTGCCGACCCGCTGGAGTCGTTCAAGACCCACAAGGACTCGACCTTCGCGATGATGCGGGAGGCCGTGCGCCGCGGTCACACGCTGATGGCCTGCGAGCCGAAAGACCTGCGCTGGCAGCTTGGCGAGCCCGTGACGGCCTTCGTGCGCGACATCACCCTCACTGGCCGCAGCGGCCCCGGGGTGCACGACTGGTTCGGCGCCGCACAACAGCCGCCGCACGAGCGCCCACAGCCGCTCAACGGCGTCGATGCCGTGCTGATGCGCAAGGACCCGCCCTTCGACAGCGAGTACTTCTACGCCACCCACCTGCTGGGCCAGGCCGAGCGCGAGGGCGCGTGTGTCTTCAACAAGCCCGCGGCGCTGCGCGACCACCCGGAGAAGCTGGCGATCCTGGAGTTCCCGCAGTGGATCGCGCCCACGCTGGTGACGCGCGACGCCGCCGACGTGCGCCGCTTTCACGCCGAGCACCGCGACATCATCTGCAAGCCGCTCGACGGCATGGGCGGCATGGGCATCTTCCGCGTCGGCCCTGACGGCCTGAACCTCGGTGCCATCACCGAAACGCTCAACCGCGACGGCGCGCAGACGATGATGGTGCAGAAGTTCCTGCCGGCCATCGCGCAGGGCGACAAGCGCGTGCTCGTCATCGGCGGCCGGCCGGTGCCGTTCGCCCTGGCGCGCATTCCGCAGGGCACCGAGGTGCGCGGCAACCTGGCTGCCGGCGGCAAGGGCGTGGCGCAGCCGCTCTCCGAGGCCGACCGCGCCATCGCCGAGGCCTTGGGCCCGGTGCTGGCCGCACGCGGGCTGCTGCTGGTGGGGCTCGATGTCATCGGCGACCGTCTCACCGAGATCAACGTCACCAGTCCGACCTGCTTTGCCGAGATCACCGAGCAGACCGGCTACGACGTGGCCGCGATGTTCGTCGATGCGCTGGAATCCGCGCTGACCACGGGAGGCACGCCATGACCATGACCGACACCCTGCACCGGCTGCTCGACGCCGAGGCCGGCTTTGCGCCGGACTACGGCGGCGGGCTGGCCAACCACCGCCCGATGGCGCTGCACGCGCTGGCGCGGCTGGGGGCGCCTGACGAACGTCTGCAAGCCTACGCGCAGGCCTACGAGAGCCGCCTCTCGCCGGCCGAGGCGGTGCAGCCCTGGCCACCGGGCCAGCCCTGGGCCGACTACCTGGGCCACCGCGAGGCCTGGCCCAAGTACCGCGACCTGTTCGCGCAGTGGATCGTGCACGAGTCGGCCGGCGATCTGCTGCAGCAGGCACTGCCGCGGCTGATGCTGGGTGTGGGAGGGACGGCCTTCCACGGCTTCATCCGCACCGCGCACGCCGTGGCCGCCACCCACCGCGCCGAGCTGGTGGATGCGCTGGCCACCTGGGCCGCCGGCTGGCGGCCCCTGGGCCAGGCGCTGCCCACCCAGCCGCCGCACACCGATGACCCCGAGACCCTGCTGCGCCGCCTGAAGCCGGTGCGCGCGGCGGGCGGCTTCATCTCCCACGGCCTGCGCGCCGCGGCGGCCGCACCGGGCTTCGACCGGCTTGCCGCCGGCCTGGCGCTGTCGGCCGACACGCTGCCGCGCCTGGCGCGCCTGGCGGGCATGGCCTATGCCGCCAGCGGCAACTTCACGGTGCTGCACCTGGTGACGAGTTCGCTGGCGATGATCGAGCTCGAGCGCTATCTCGACCCCGACGAGCCCGAGCGGCTGCAGGCCGGGCGCGCCGCCTACTGGCGCGCCTTTGCCGCGGCGGTGGCGGCGGCCGGCATCGTCGTGCGGCCAACGCTGGCCCTGCGCCCCTGGCCGGCGCTGGTGGCCGAGGCCATCGCCCAGGACGACGATCACGTCATCAAGCTGGTCGACGCCTGCGTGCAGCATGCGGCCCGGGATCCCGACGGCCCCTGGCAGGCGGCCGCCACGCGGGCGCTGGCCTGAAGCGCCGCTGCCGCAGGCCCCGGGTGCCGCCGTCGGCGCCCGGGCAGGTCCTTGCGCCGACAATCGGCGCATGGCCCTTCTGTCCCTTGCCGGCGCGCACCTCGCGTTCGGCCATGTCGCGCTGCTGGATGGCGCGGCCCTGTCCATCGAATCCGGCGAGCGGCTGGCACTCATCGGCCGCAACGGCACCGGCAAGTCCTCGCTGCTGAAGATCCTGGCCGGGCTCGACAAGCCCGACGACGGCCTGATTTCGCTGCAGCAGGGCTTGCGGCGCGTGTTCGTGCCGCAGGAGCCCGGGTTCGCGCCCGGGGCGTGCGTCTTCGACGCCGTGGCCGAGGGTGTGGCCGAGGCGCGCGCGCTGCGCGAACGCTTCGAGCTGCATGCGGACGGAGATGACCTCGACGCCGTGCAGACGCGCCTGGAGGCCCTGGACGGCTGGACCTGGGAGCAGCGCGTGGCCGAGAGCCTGGAGCGCCTGCGCCTGGACGGCGACGCGCGTGTCGACGCGCTGTCGGGCGGCACGAAGAAGCGCGTGGCCCTGGCGCGTGCGCTGGTGGCGCGGCCCGAGCTGCTGTTGCTCGACGAGCCCACCAACCACCTCGACGTGGCCGCCATCGAGTGGCTGCAGGAGCTGCTGGTGGCCTGGCGCGGCGCGCTGGTCGTCGTCTCGCACGACCGCGCCTTCATCGACGCCGTGGCCACGCGCATCGTCGAGCTCGATCGGGGCGTGCTGCGCAGCTACCCCGGCCGCTTCAGCGCCTATGAGGCCACCAAGGCGCGCGAGCTGGAGGACGAAGCCCTGGCCAACGCCCGCGCCGACAAGCTGCTGGCGCAGGAAGAGGTGTGGGTGCGCAAGGGCGTGGAGGCCCGGCGCACGCGCAGCGTGGGCCGCGTGGCGCGGCTGGAGGGGCTGCGCAAGGCCCGCGCCGAGCGGCGCGACGTGCTGGGGCGCGTGCGCCTGGAGATGGAGGCTGGGCTGCCGCCGGGCAAGATCGTCGCGGAGTTGACCGAGGTGTCGATGCGCTTTCCCGTCGAAGGCAGGGCTGACGGCCCGCCGCTGGTGGACCGCTTCACCGCCACCATCCTGCGCGGCGACAAGGTCGGCCTCATCGGCCCCAACGGCAGCGGCAAGACCACGCTGCTCAAGCTCATCCTGGGCGAGCTGCAGCCCACGGCCGGCAAGGTCCGCCAGGGCACGCGGCTGCAGGTGGCCTACTTCGACCAGATGCGCGCCGGGCTCGACCTCGACGCCACGCTGGCCGACACCATCAGCCCCGGCAGCGAGTGGATCGAGCAGGGCCAGCCGCCCAAGGTGACGCGCAAGCACGTGATGAGTTACCTGAGCGACTTCCTGTTCGCCCCCGAGCGCGCCAACTCACCGGTGCGCACGCTGTCGGGCGGCGAGCGCAATCGCCTGCTGCTGGCGCGCCTGTTCGCGCTGCCGGCCAACGTGCTGGTGCTCGACGAGCCCACCAACGACCTCGACATCGACACGCTGGAGCTGCTCGAAGAGCTGCTGCAGGCCTTCGAGGGCACGGTGTTCCTCGTCAGCCACGACCGGCGCTTCCTCGACAACGTCGTCACCAGCACCATCGCCTGGGAGGGCGACCCGGCCTTCGGCGGCCGGCCCGGCTTCTGGCGCGAGTACGAGGGCGGCTACGAGGACTGGAAGCGCCAGCGCGAGCGCGCCCGTGTGGCGCCGCCGGCCGCCGCCCCAGCCCCGCGGCCGGCCGTCGCGCCTGCGCCGGCCGCGGCTGCGCCCAGGGCCAAGCTCAGCTACAAGGAGCAGCGCGAGCTCGACGGCCTGCCCGCGCGCATCGAGGCGCTGGAGGCCGAGCAGAAGGCGCTGCAGGCCGAGCTGGCCGACCCCGCCACCTACGCGCGCGACGCGCAGTCCGTGCCCGCGCTGCACGCGCGCCACGAGGCGCTGGAGGCCGAGCTGCTGCAGGCCCTGGAGCGCTGGGAAGCCCTGGCCTCGCGCTGACGAGGGTCCCGTGCCCGCTCGCGCCCGAGGCTCGGGCCGTGGCAAGGGGCAGGGCGGGCAGCGTGGGGATGGCAGCTCGATGCGTTCAGCGCGTCAGCAGCCGCCGCGCCGTGAAGCTGCACGCATCCACCAGCAGCACCAGCGCGATCATCGCGCCCAGGATGGTGGCGGTCTTGCCCATGTGGAACAGGCCCATGTGGAACTGCAGCAACTGCCCCAGCCCGCCCGCACCCACCACGCCCAGCACGGCGGCGGCGCGGATGTTGTTCTCCCACCGGTACAGCGTGTAGCTCATCAGCTGCGGCAGCACCTGCGGCAGCGTGGCGTACAGGAACACGCGCACGGGGCCCACGCCCTGGGCGCGCAGCGCGTCGCCCGGGCCGGGCGGGGCGTTCTCGATGGCCTCGGCGAACAGGCGTCCCAGCACGCCTGCGGTGTGGATGGCCAGCGCCAGCGTGCCGGCGAACGGCCCCAGGCCGGCGGCGATGAGCAGCAGCGCCGCCCACACCAGTTCGGGCACCGAGCGCAGCGCGTTGAGCACGAGGCGCATCGTGCCGCGCCCGCGGGCGGCGTCGCCCTCGTGCAGGCGGCTGGCGGGCAGGGCCAGCAGCAGGCCCGCGGCGGCGGCCAGCGCCGTGCCCAGCGCCGACATCGCCAGCGTCTCCCAGGTGCCCCGCAGCACCCGGGCCAGGAACTCGGGGCTGGTGTCGGGCGGGAACAACTCGCCCAGGAAGCGGCCCATGCTCCGCGCCGCCTCGGGGCTGAAGAACTGCGCCCATTGCAGGTCGAGGCTCCAGAAGCTGGCGACGATCAGAGCCAGCAGCCCGGCCGTGAACCAGCAGGCCCTGCAGCGGGCGTCGAACAGGCGCGGCGGCAGCCGGTAGGGCGGGTTGGCGGCGGGGGGCAGGCTCATGGCGGCGCGCGTGATGTCAGCCCAGCGCCCGGCGCAGCCCCGCGCTCACGCGGTCGGCCAGCGCCACCAGCGCCACGAACACGGCCAGCATCGTGAAGACCTCGCCGCCGTTGAACATCTTCATCGAGTTGTCGAGCTGCTGGCCCAGGCCGCCCGCACCCACGAAGCCCAGCACCACCGAGCTGCGGATGGCGCACTCCCAGCGGTACACGGTGTAGCTCGTGAGCTCTGCCGCGTTCTGCGGCAGCAGGCCGTAGAACAAGGCCTGCAGGCGCGAACTGCCGTTGCGCAGCAGCGTCTGCGTGGCGTGCGTCTCGCCGGACTCGAGGATCTCGCCATAGACCTTGCCCAGCATGCCGCCGTAGGTGAGCGCAATCGCCAGCACGCCGGCCGTTGGCCCCAGGCCCACCACGCGCACGAAGACCAGCGCCCACACCAGATCGGGCACGCTGCGCAGCACGATGAGCAGCAGGCGCACGCCCTGGCGCAGCACCGCAGGCAGCGCCGCCATGCGACCCGACAGTGCCGACACCGACAGCACGCGCGTGGACAGCAAAGTCAGCGGCACGGCCACCACGAACGCCAGCGTCATGCCCGCGGTGGCGATGGCCACGGTGCGCCAGGCCTCGCGCGCCACCATGGCCAGGAATTCGGCGCCGTGAGCCGGGGGCAGGAAGCTGGCGAGGAACTGCCCCGTGACCTTGAGGTTGTCCCGCTCCAGCAGGATCCAGGGCCGGAACTCGGTGGCCACCAGCATTGGCCACAGCAGCACGGTGGCGGCGCCGATCCAGAACACCCGGCCCAGCCAGGCGGGGTCGCGCGCGGGGGGGGCCAGGTGGGGGGCGAGCGCGGTGGACATCAGGGCGCCAGTCGACGGCCGGGCCGGAAAGGTTTCACCGGCAGTGCATCACTACCGGGGCTGCCGCCGGGGCGGTGGGGGCGTCGTCGGGCAGCGGCGCGGCGCCCTGCAACTCGTGCTCGTGCTGCGCGTACAGGCGCTGCAGCCGCTCGCGCGTGACAGCGGCGGCCGGCAGGTCGAAGGCCACCGAGCCCTGGTGCAGGGCCAGGATGCGCGGGAAGTGCGCCAGCGCCATGTCCACCTGGTGCAGCGTGGCCACCAGGGTGACGCCGCGCGCACGCGCCTCACCGACCAGCGTCTCGATGGCCTGGCGCGCGCGCGCGGGGTCGAGCGCCGACAGCGGCTCGTCCACCAGCCACAGCCGCGCTGGCGCCAGCAGCGCACGCGCCAGCCCCACGCGCTGGCGCTCGCCGCCGGAGAGGCGGTCGACGCGCTCGAACAGCTTCTCGGCGAGGTCGAAGCGCTCCAGCCCGGCGTGCGCAGCCGGGATGTCGGACGGGTAGAACAGGCTCTTCACGCTGGCCAGCAGCCCCATGGCCGGCAGCCGGCCGGCCAGCACGGACGTGACCACGCGCTGCCGAGGTGGCAGCGGCGGCACCTGAGGCGCCAGGAAGAGGCGCCCGCGCAGCGCCTGCAGCTCGCGCCGCGGCAGCGTCCATGGGTCGGTGCCGTCGAGCGTGAGCCTGCCGGCGCTGGGCGGCAGGGCGCAGGCCAGCGCCTGCAGCAACGTCGTCTTGCCGGCGCCGGACGGGCCGATGACGGCCAGCACCTCGCCAGCGCCCACGCCCAACGTGGTGGGCCGCAGCGCCGGGGCGACACCGGGGCGCGCCGCCGGGTGGCGGGCGGCCACGCCTTCCAGCCGGATCTCCAGGCCCTGGCTCAAGCTCAAGGGCCTGCCCCGCGTTTTGCGCTCACAGCAGCCCGGCGCTGCGGCCGGCGGCCTCCAGGCCCTTGTAGTTCTCGGCCCGTGTGGGGATGTAGCGCGTGGCGCGGTTCAGGCGCAGGATCTCGGCGCCCTCGGGCGTGGCCGGGCTCAGGTCGAGCAGCGCCTTGGTGACGCGCTCGCGCAGCGCCGCGGGCATGTCGGCGTGCACCGACCAGTTGTAGTTGAAGAAGGGCGGCGTGGTGAAGAACACGTCCACGGCCTTGGTGTCGACGCGGTTCTCGGCGACGAACTTGCGCCACACCGTGATGTCCAGCGCCGCGGCGTCGACCTTGCCGCTCACGACGCTGGCGATGGTGGCGTCGTGCGCGCCGCTGTAGGCGATGCGGCGGAAGTCGCGTTCGGGGTTGATGCCGGCGTCGAGCAGGTTGCTGCGCGGCATGAGGTGACCCGAGGTGCTGCTCGGCGAGCCGAAGCTCACCTGCCGGCCCCGCATGTCGGCCAGGGTCTTGATGCCGCTGTCCGTCTTGGCGATGAAGACGCTGCGGAACTGGGTGTCCTCTTCGCGCTGGGCGATGGGGATGATCCTGCCGCCCGAGCGCAGCTGCGCCTGCACGTGCGTGAAGCCGCCGAACCAGACGAGGTCGACGCGCTTGTTGACCAGCGCCTCCACGGCGGCCGGGTAGTCGGTGACCGGCGTGAACTCGACCTTCACGCCCAGCGTGCGCTCGAGGTACTGCGCCAGCGGCGTGAACTTGCGCACCTGCTCGGTCGCGGCTTCCTCGGGGATGGTGGTGACGCGGAAGACCTGCTGCGCCTGCGCCTGCGCGGCAAGCAGGCCCAGGCTGGCGACAGCCGACAGCAGCAAGGCGCGGCGGGTGGCGTGGAGGAACGGCATGGGGCTCTTCCCTGGGCGATGGTCTTGCAACCGAAGCGGCGACTCTAGCGAATGCCCGCTGATAGAGTGGCCCGGGCCAGGAACACCCCGTGACCGCACCCCGTTTCATCGCCGTGACCCGCCCCGATGCCGCCGCGCTGGCCGCGGAGGCTGCCGCCGGGCTGCTGCTGCCGGCCGCCGCCGTGTCGCCGAAATTCCTGTACGACGCGCTCGGCTCGCGCCTGTTCGACGCCATCACCGAACTCGACGAGTACTACCCCACGCGCACCGAGGCGGCGTTGTTCGCGGCCCATGGCGCCGCCATCGCCGATGCCGTGTTGGCTGCCACCGGTCCCGCGCCGGCGCTGGTGGACCTGGGTGCCGGCGACGGCGCCAAGGCGGCGCGGCTGTTCCCGCGGCTCGCCCCGGGCCGCTACGTCGCGGTCGACATCTCGGTGGACTACCTGCGGGGCACGCTCGAGCGCCTGTCGCGCGAGCACCCCGGCATCGCGATGCTGGGCGTGGGGCTGGACTTCGGTGCCGGCCTGCGGCTGCCCGACGGCGTCGTCGAGGCCCCGGCGCTGGTGTTCTACCCGGGCAGCAGCATCGGGAACTTCGCGCCCGACGAGGCGCGCGCGCTGCTGGCCGACATGCGCCACGCCAGCCGCGGCGGTGCCGTGCTGGTGGGGGTGGACCTCGTCAAGGCCGCGTCACGCCTGGAAGCTGCGTACGACGATGCCCTGGGCGTGACCGCGGCCTTCAACCTGAACATCCTGCGGCGTCTCAACACGCTGCTCGGTGCCGACTTCCGGCCCCGCCAGTGGCAGCACGTGGCGCTGTACGACGCCGCAGAAGCGCGCATCGAGATGCACCTGCAGGCGCGCGAGGCGCTGGTGGTGCGCTGGCCGGGCGCCGAGCGCCGCTTTGCCGCGGGTGAGCGCATCCACACCGAGAACTCGTACAAGTGGACCCTGCCGCGCTTCGGCGCGCTGCTGTCCGAGGCCGGCTTCGGGCAGCATCGGCACTGGACGGACGAGGCCGGCGAGTTCGCGGTGTTCGTGGCGCGCTAGGGCGGCCGGGGCTCAGTTCGCCACGCTGCGCAGGCCGGCCGGGATGTCGCAGCGGCTGGCGCCGAAGAAGTTGCGGTAGGCCGGGTGGGCCAGCCGAGGCTGCGTCAGGTAGGACGCGCCCTTCAGCACCGGCCGGCTGTCGAACCACGGCGCGCTGTAGTCGCGGTACAAGTGCGGCTCGAAGCCCGGGAAGGGCGCAAACGCGCTGGCCGTCCACTCCCAGACGTCGCGCCAGCGGAAGGCCGCGCCGGCCTGGCGTTCGGCCAGCACCCACTCGGCCTCGGTGGGCAGGCGGCGCCCGGCCCAGCGGCACCAGGCCTGGGCTTCGTGGGCGCTGACGAAGGCCAGCGGCTGCTCGGGCCGCAGCCGCTCGCGCAGGCGCTCCAGGCGCGCCGGCTCCTGCTGCTGGCGCCAGGCCCAGCCGGCCTCGCTCCACCAGCGCCGCTCGGCGTGGCCGCGCGCGAGAAACGGCAGGAAGGCGTCCCCGCGCAGCGCCTGCGCGTCGATCTCGAACGGCGCCACGCGCTCGAGGTGGCCGCCGTGCTCGTTGTCGAAGGCAAAGCCGCGCGACTGCGCCGGGCGGCCGAGCTCGACCTCGCCGCCGTCGATGCGCAGCGCCGCCGCGGCGGCCGGCAGCCTGCGCGGCTGCCAGCGCGCGTCGTCGATCGCCACGCCGAGGCCGTGCGCCATGTACAGCGCGGCCTCGTGGTGCATGTCCTCGTGCAGCAGCACCAGGCGGAAGGCGTAGAGCGTGTCGTCGGCGTCGTCGGGGGCATCCTGCAGAAGCGCCAGCGTGGCGTCGAGCTGCGCTGCGAGCTCGGCCCGGGTCCTGGCCGCGTCGGGCAGCGGCAGCGCCCAGCGCGTGGCGTGCGGCACGCTGCCGGAGTCGTACAGCGCCTCGGCGTCGGGCCGTTGCGCGGGGCGGCGCGGCAGCGCGGGGTCGGCCCGCGGGCCCTCGCGCCAGGCCGGGTAGCGCGTCGTCCACCAGCCCTGGAACCAGCCGACGTGGCCCAGCTCCCACAGCGGCGGATTCAGTTCCTCGCGCTGCGGCACCTGCAGCCCGGGCAGCGCTCGCTCGAACGCCGCGAAGGTGGCCAGCGTGTCGGCGCGGCTGGCGCGCAGCAGCGCGGCCAGCGTGGCGCGGTCGCCCTGGCGCGCGGCACGGGCTGCCGCGCCGGGGCCGGCACCGTCGGGCTCTGGTAGCGTCATCGCATGCATCGGCCGCCCGTTCCTCCGCGGATCGTCCTCGTGACGCCGGCATTGGCTACGGCCAACAACGGCAACTGGCAGACGGCACGCCGCTGGGCCCGTTTGCTGGCGCCAGCTTATCGCGTGACGCTCACTGACCGCGCCACGCCGGCCCAGATCGCCGACGCCGACGCGCTGCTGGCGCTGCACGCGCGACGCTCGGCGCCGTCCATCCAGGCCTGGCGCGCAACGCACGCCAAACGGCCGCTGGTGGTGGTGCTCACGGGCACCGACCTATACCGCGACATCGCGGGTGACGCCGACGCGCAGCGTTCGCTGGCGCTGGCCGACCGCCTGGTGGTGCTCAACGCCCACGGCGCGCGCGCGCTGCCCGCGGCGCTGCGGCCCAAGGCCCGCGTCGTGCTGCAGAGCTGCCCGGCGCGCCGGCCGCTGGCCAAGCCGCAGCGCCACCTGCGCGTGCTGATGGTGGGCCACCTGCGCGACGAGAAGGACCCACAGACCTACTGGCGCGCCATCGCCCGGCTGCACGCGCGCGCCGACCTGCGCTTCGACCACATCGGCGGACCGCTCGACCCCACGCTCGGCGACGAGGCGCGCGCGCGGGCCGCAGCGGATGAGCGTTTGCGCTGGCTGGGCGCGCTGCCGCACGCCACCACGCGCGCCCGCATCCAGCGCGCCCACGTGCTGGTGCACGCGAGCCGCATGGAAGGCGGCGCACACGCCGTCATCGAGGCGCTGCGCAGCGGCACGGCGGTGCTGGCCTCGGCCATCGACGGCAACACCGGCTTGCTGGGCGACGATTACCCGGGCCTGTTCGCGCCCGGCGACGATGCGGCGCTGGCGGCGCTGATCGAGCGCTGCCGCGACGAGCCGTCTATGCTGCCTACCCTGCGCGCCGCGGGCGACCGCCGCGCCCCCTTGTTCACGCCGCGGGCCGAGTCTGCGGCCCTGCACGCCCTGCTGCGCGAACTGCTCGACCCCGCGCGCGCCCAGCAGGCCCGCCCCGCTTCCGGAGACCGACCATGAACGCCCCCGAAAAGACCCCCACCGAGCCGCGCCTCACGTCTCTTTCGCACGGCGGCGGCTGCGGCTGCAAGATCGCCCCCGGTGTGCTCAGCGAGATCCTCAAGGGCACGGCCGCCATGCCCATCCCGAAAGAGCTGCTCGTGGGCATCGAGACCGCCGACGACGCCGCTGTCTACCAGCTCAACGACGAGCAGGCGCTGATCGCGACGACGGACTTCTTCATGCCCATCGTCGACGACCCCTTCGACTTCGGCCGCATCGCCGCCACCAACGCCATCAGCGACGTCTACGCCATGGGCGGCCGGCCCATCCTGGCGTTGGCGCTGGTGGGCATGCCGATCAACGTGCTGAGCACGGCCACCATCGGCCGCGTGCTCGAGGGCGGCGCCAGCGTGTGCCGCACGGCCGGCATCCCCATCGCCGGTGGCCACACCATCGACAGCGTCGAGGCCATCTACGGCCTCGTCGCGCTGGGCCTCGTGCACCCGCAGCGCGTGAAGCGCAACGCCGATGCCCAGGCCGGCGATGTGCTGGTGCTGGGCAAGCCGCTGGGTGTGGGCGTGATGAGCGCGGCGCTGAAAAAGGGCGAGCTCGGCGAGGCCGGCTACGCGCAGATGATCGCCACGACGACGAGGCTCAACACCCCGGGGCCGGACCTTGCCGCCATCGACGGCGTGCACGCGCTGACCGACGTCACCGGCTTCGGCCTGGCGGGCCACGCACTGGAGCTGGCGCGCGGCGCGCGCTGCACCGTGTGCATCGACTGGGCCGCCGTGCCGCTGCTGGACGGTGTGCGCGGGCTGGCGGGGCAGGGCTTCGTCACCGGCGCCTCGGGCCGCAACTGGGCCGGTTACGGGCACGACGTGGACGTGCCGGCCAGCCTGGCGGCCGAGGACCGCGCCCTGCTGACCGACCCGCAGACCAGCGGCGGCCTGCTCGTGAGCTGCACGCCCGAGTCGGTGGACGCGGTGCTGGCCACCTTCCGCCAGCACGGCTTCGGCGCGGCGGCGGTGGTGGGCCGCATCGAGGCCGGCGCGCCGCGGCTGGTGGTGGCCTGAGCGGGTGCGCGCATGACGCATCGCCGCCTCATCAGCTCCGGCTCGCCCTTCGAGGCGCAGATCGGCTACTCGCGCGCCGTGGTGCAGGGCGACTGGGTCTTCGTCTCGGGCACCACGGGCTTCGACTACCGCACGATGCAGATCTCGCCCGACGTGGCCGAACAGGCGCGCCAGTGCCTGGCCCACATCGCGGCGGCGCTGCACGAGGCCGGCGCCTCCACGGCCGACGTCGTGCGCGTGCACTACATCCTGCCCGAGCCGGCCGACTTCGAGGCCTGCTGGCCCGTGCTGCGCGAGGTGTTCGGCGAGGTGCGCCCGGCGGCCACGATGATGGGCGCGAAGCTGCTCGACCCGCGCATGCGCATCGAGATCGAGGTCACGGCACTGCGGCGGCACGGGGAGGGGCCGCGGTGAGCGGCGCGCTGCAGGGGCTGCGCATCCTGGTGACGCAGGCCGGGGACTTCATGGGCCCGGCGCTGTGCGAGGCGCTGGCCGGGCAGGGCGCTCAGGTGCTCGCGAGCACCGAGCCGCTGGCAGAGCCCGGCGCGGCAGAGGCCGCGGTGCGTGGGGCCGGGCCGATCGACGTGCTGGTGGCCAACCTCGCGATCCGCGCGCCCTCCACACCGGTGGCCGAGGTGCGCGATGCCGAGTGGCGCGAGGTCTTCGCCGCGCTGGTGGACCCGCTGCCGCGCCTGGCCGCCGCGGTCGTGCCGGGCTTCGTGCAGCAGGGCCGCGGCCGCATCCTCGTCGTCGGCAGCGCCTCGGCGCTGCGTGGCATCAGGCGCGCCTCCACCTACAGTGCGGCGCGCGGCGCGCAACTGGCCTGGGTGCAGGCGGCGGGCGTCGAACTCGCGCCGCGCGGCATCCGCGTCAACGCCATCGCGCAGAACTTCGTCGACAACCCGACCTACTTCCCGCCCGCCGTGCAGGCCGACCCGCGCTTCCAGGAGCGGCTGTCGCGCGAGGTGCCGCTGGGCCGGCTGGTCTCCGCGCACGAGGACGCGCAGTTCGCCGCCTACCTGTGCAGCCCGGCGGCCGACTGCTTCGTCGGGCAGGTGTTCCCGGTCTGCGGCGGCTGGGTCGCCCGCTGAACCGCAGGCCACGGCGACGTCCACGCATGCTGGCCCGGAGCCCCTTCAGCCCCGGCTTCGTCGTCCTGCACGGCAACCGCATCGAAGACCTGGCCACGGTGGCGCTGGACTGGCTGGCCCGCCACCCGCTGGGCCCGCTGGACGAAGAGACCCTGCTCGTGCCCAGCTCGGGCATGGCCGAGTGGCTCAAGGCCGCGATGGCCGAGCAGCTGGGCGTGGCTGCCGGGTTCCGCATCGAGCTGCCGGCGCAGTTCACCTGGCGCGCCTGGCGCGCCGTGCTGGGTGCGGCGGCGGTGCCGGCAGCCTCGCCGCTGGACAAGGGCCCGCTCACCTGGTGGCTGATGCGGCGGCTGCCCGAGCTGGCGGCGCACGCCGAGTTCGCGCCGCTGGCGGGTTTCTTGGCCGTGGACCCGTCGCCGCTGCGGCGGCTGGAGCTGGCGCGGCGCCTGGCCGACCTGTTCGACCAGTACCAGGTCTACCGCCCCGACTGGCTGGACGACTGGGCCGCTGGCCGCGACCGGCTGCGCCGCCGGGCCGGCGAGACCGGCGCCGAGCCGCTGCCAGGGGGCCAGGCCTGGCAGCCCGCCTTGTGGCGGGCGCTGGTGGCTGAACTCGGCGAGCGGGCCGAGGCCGGCGAGCCCGTGGCCGCGCCGCGCCCCTTGCTGCACCGGCGATTCATTGCCGCGCTCAAGGCCCGGGGCGCAGGCCACCCGCCGCCCGGCCTGCCGCCGCGGCTTCTGCTTTTCGGCACCACGCACCTGCCGCACACCACGCTCGAGGCGCTGGGCGAGCTCTCGCGCCACATCCCCGTGCTGCTGGCCGTGCCCGACCCCAGCAGCCACCCCTGGGCGCTGGAGGCGAGCGACGACCCCGCGGGCCACCCGCTGCTGCAGGCCTGGGGCCGCCAGGGCCGCGACTTCCTGCGCCAGCTCGCGGTGTGGGACAGCGGCCGCGAGCGCGCCGAACAGCTGGGCCTGGCGCGCACCGACCTGTTTGACGAAGCCCCGGCGCGCTCGGCGCTGGATCAGGTGCAGGCGCGGATGCGCGACCTGACCCCGCCGCCACCCCCCAACGAACCGCTGCCGTGGCCGAACGGCGACCGCAGCCTCGTCTTCCACCAGGCCCACGGCCCGCTGCGCGAAGTGGAGCTGCTGCACGACCAGCTGCTCGACGCCTTCGCCCGGCGCGAGTTCGAGCCGCGCGACGTGGTGGTGATGGTTCCCGACATCGAGCGCTTCGCGCCGGCCATCGCCGCCGTGTTCGGCCGTTTCGCGCCGGGTCAGCCCCGCCACATCCCCTGGGGCCTGGCCGACCGCCGCGAGCGGGGCCGCCACCCGCTGCTGCGCTCGCTGGAGGCGCTGCTGCAGGTGCGCGAGCGCCGCTTCACGCACAGCGAGCTGCACGACTGGCTGGCCACGCCGGCCGTGGCGACGCGCTGGGGCTTGGCCGACGCCGACGTGGAGCAGCTCGGCACCTGGATGGCCGGTGCCGGCGTGCGCTGGGGCCTGCACGAGGCGCAGCGGGCCGCGCTGGGCCTGCAGGCCGCGGGCGCCGTGGGCACCTGGCGCTTCGCGCTCGACCGCCTGCTGCTGGGCTACGCCACCGGCGCGCTGCCCCCCGGGGCCGAGCCACCGGGCGGCGAACCGGGCCTCGACCCCTGGCCCGAGGTCGCCGGTGTCGACGCCGCGCTGCTCGGCACCCTGGCCGACGCGCTGGCGCGGCTGGACGCCTGGTGGGCCGAGGCCGAATCGCCGCGTCCGCCCGCGGCCTGGCTGCCCGAGCTTCGCGCGCTGCTGACGGCCATGTTCAGCGCCAGTGACGACCGCGAGAAGAGCCTGCTGGCGCTGCTCGACGAGGCCCTGCAGGCCTGGGTGGCCACCTGCGAGGCCGCGGGCTTTGCCGAGCCCGTGGGCCTCGATCTCGTGCGCGAGGCCTGGCTCGCGGGCGTGGACGAGGCCGGCGGCGGCCGCTTCCGTGCCGGCGGCGTTACCTTCTGCACGTTGCTGCCGCTGCGCGCCATTCCCTTCCGCTGTGTCTGCCTGCTGGGCATGAACGACGGCGAGTACCCGCGCCCGGGCTCGCGCAGCGACTTCGACCTCATGGCCGACACCGAGCTGGCTCGCCCCGGCGACCGCTCGCGCCGCGACGACGACCGGCAGCTGATGCTCGACGCGCTGCTGGCGGCGCGCGACCGCCTGCACATCAGCTGGAGCGCCCACCGCGCGCGCGACAACCAGGCGCAGCCGCCCTCGGTGCTGGTGCAGCAGCTGCGTGACCACGTCGTGGCGCTGTGGGGCGAGGATGCGCTCAAGGCCATGACCGTGGCGCATCCGCTGCAGCCCTTCAGCCGCCTGTACCTCGAGGTTTCGGGACCCGAGCGGCTCTTTACCTACGCCGACGAGTGGCGCGGTCTGCACGCGGATCCGGCGCCCGTGCGGGTGTCTGACACAACGCGTGGAGACAGCGAAGCGCCGGAGCCCCCGGCGGTGCTGCCGCTGCAGCGGCTGGTCGAGTTTGTGCGCAGCCCTGTGCAGGCCTTCTTCCGCCAGCGTCTGCGCGCCGACCTGCGCCTGCAGGACGACACGCTCGAGGACGACGAGCCCTTCGCCGCCGGCGGCCTGCAGGGCTGGCAGTGGCGCGACGAGATCCTGCGTGCGCACCCGGGTGACCCCAGGGCCGCCGCGGCGCAGCTTTCGCGCACCGTGGCGCGGCTGCGGCGCGAGGGCCGCCTGCCCTGGGGCGGGCCCGGTGAGGCCGCGGCCGAGGCGCTGGCCGCCGAGATGGCGCCGGTGCTGGCCGCCTGGGCGGCTTGGTGCTCGGACCACAGCGAGCCGACGGATGCCGCCGAGCGGGCCGCCACGGGTGTGGTGTTGGCGCTGCCGGAATCGGCGCACACGCTGCGCATCGAAGCCGGCCCGTTGCCCTGGCGCCGGGATGCCAAGGGCCAGCCGCAGCTGCTGCGCGTGAGTGCCAGCCGCGTGTGCAGCGGCAAGCCCAAGCCAACGCCCAAGTCCAAGGGCGAATCCAAGTCCGATCCCAAGCCCCGGGCCGACAAGCTGGTGGCGCCCTGGCTCGAGCAACTGGCCCTGGGCGCGAGCGGCCGGCCCTGCGGGCTGTGGGTGCTGGGCACCGACCGCATCGTGCGCGCGGGGCCCGTGCCTGAAGCCGAGGCGCGCGAGAGACTCGCCGCGCTGGCCGCGGGCTGGCTGGAGGGCACCGGCGAACACGGCCCCTGGCCCACGGCGCTGGCCACCGGCCTGGCGAAGTTGGCCGGGCGCGACGCACGCGCGGCTTACGAGAGCGGCCACCAGCGCCGCGGCGACGACCAGGACCCGCACCTCGCACGCCTGTTCCCGCGCTTCGACGATCTGGCGGCCGCCCCTCGCTTCGAGGCCGTCACCGCCACGCTGTACGGCCCGTTCGCCGCGTGGCTGGGCACGCTGCGGATCGACCCGCTGCCCGACGCGGTGGTGGCCGACGATGACGACGAGGCCGCCGATGACTGATCGGCTCGACCTGCTGACGCTGCCCCTGGCCGGCAGCCACGTGATCGAGGCCAGCGCCGGCACCGGCAAGACCTGGACGCTGGCCGCCCTGGTGCTGCGCCTGGTGCTCGGCGATGGCCGTGCGCGGCCGCTGCACCCGCGCGAGATCCTCGTGATGAGCTTCACGCAGGCCGCCACGCGCGAGCTGGTGGAGCGCATCCGCGAGCGGCTGGCGAAGGCCACCGCGGCCTTCCGCCAGGGCGCGGGCGCCGGGCACGATGCCGATGCCGTGCTGAAGGCGCTCGTCGCCGCCCGCCCCGCCGCCGCCGAGCGCGAGGCCGCCTTGCGGCTGCTGCTGCGCGCCGCCGACGCCATGGACGAGGCGGCCGTGCACACCATCGACGCCTGGTGCCAGCGCGTGCTGCGCGAACACGCCTTCGACAGTGGCAGCCGCTTCGACGAGGAGCTCGTGGCCGACGAATCCGAGCTGCGCCGCCAGGCGCTGCGCGACTGGTGGCGCAGCGAGGTCTACCCGCTGCAGGGCGAGGCGCTGGCCGCCGTGCTGGCGCAGTGGCCGGACGTGGATGCGCTGGAGCACGCGCTGGTGCCGCTGCTGAAGGTGGGTGATGTGCGCGTGGCCGGCAGCGCCGAAGCCATCGGCGACCTGGCCCGGCGCAAGGCCGAAGAGCTGCGGGCTCTGAAGCAGGGTTGGGGCCAGCGCTGCGACACCCTGAGGGCGTGGTTTGCTCCCCGCACGGTTTCGGGCCGCTCCCACTTCGACGGCGCTGTGATCCGCTCGAATTGGGTCGATGGCTGGATCGACAAGATCGAGGCCTGGGCCCTGGACCCGAATGCCGAGGAGCTCGACCTCAAGACCGGCAACGAGCGCCTCTTGCCCGAGACGGTGCAGGCTGCATTCAAGCCCGGCAAGGCCTGTGAGCTGCCGGTCGAATTGAGCGACTACGCCGCCTTGCGCCGGGCCGTCGATGAGCGTGATCCCACGCGCAGCGCGCTGATGCAGCAGGCCCACGCCCAGATCGCCGCGCGCCTGCAGGCCCAGAAGCAGCGCGCCTCGCTCGCCGGCTTCGCCGACCTGCAGCGCCGTCTGTCCGACGCGCTCGACCCCGGCTTGCGCGGCGAGGCTGCCGGGCGCCTGCGCGCGCAGGTGCTGTCCCGCTACCCCGTGGCGCTGATCGACGAGTGCCAGGACAGCTCACCCGTGCAGATGGCCCTGTTCGGGCGGCTGTGGGGCTTCGGCCACGACGACCCTGCACGCACGCTGCTGCTGATCGGCGACCCCAAGCAGTCGATCTACCGCTTCCGCGGTGCCGACATCCACGGCTTCCTGCGCGCCCGCGAGGCGGCGGGCACGCGCGTGCATGGGCTCGGCACGAACTTCCGCTCCACACCCGAACTCGTGGCGACCGTGAACGCCGTGTTCGAGCAGGCCGAGGCCACACGCCGGCCCGCGGGCGCTTTCCGCTTCGGCGCCGACGCACACGGCCGCCCGCGGCTGCCCTTCGAGCGCGTGGACGCGATGGGCCGCGCCGACAGCCTGCTCGTGGCCGGCGCGCCCGTGACGGCGCTCACCGTGGCGCTCGACCGCGCTGTGAACGGCGTCGCCCAAGCCCGCGAGCGCCTGGCGGAGGCTTGTGCCGAGCAGATCGTGGCCTGGCTGGACGACCCCGCCGCGCGCTTCATCGACCCCAAGGACCGCGAGACGCCCGAACGCCGCCTGCGCCCGCGCGACATTGCCGTGCTGGTGCGGGGCAAGGCCGAGGCCGATGCCGTGCGCGCCGCGCTGGCCCGGCGGGCCGTGCGCTCGGTCTACCTCTCCGAGAAGGACTCGGTGTTCGCCGAACCCGAGGCCGCCGATCTGCTGCGCCTGCTGCGCGCCGTGGCCGAGCCCTCTGACGGCCGTGCCGTTCGCGCCGCCCTGGCCAGTGGCTGGGTAGGCCTGCTGCTGGCCGAGTTGTGCGCGCTGGCCGACGACGACGCGCGCTTCGAGCAGGCCGTGGAGCAGGTGCTCGCACTGCGCGGCGTGTGGCGCCAGCAGGGCGTGCTGGCGGCGCTGCGCCAGGCGCTGCACACGCTGGTGTCGCCCGGCCGCTGGGCGCAGCCCGGCGGCGAACGCGCGCTCACCAACACGCTGCACCTGGCCGAGCTGCTGCAGGCCGCCGCCGAGCAGCAGCCCGGCGAGGCGGCGCTGCTGCGCTGGCTGGCCGACGAGATCGCCACCGCCACCGACGGCGAGGGCGCGCCCGACGAGCAGCTGCTGCGCCTGGAGAGCGACGCCGACCTCGTGCCCATCGTCACCGTGCACAAGAGCAAGGGGCTCGAGTACCGGCTGGTGTGCGTGCCGTTCGCGTCGCTCGTGTCGCGCCACCGCGCGCCGGCCTTCGCGGTGCTGCCAGCCGACGAGGCCACGGCGGGCGACGGCCGCCGCGCCGTCGTCTTCGCGCCCGACGAGGCCACGCGCGCCGCCGACGAGGCCGAGCAGGCGCGCGAAGCCCTGCGCCTGCTGTACGTGGCGCTCACCCGGGCGCGCCACGGCCTGTGGCTGGGCGTGGCGGCGGCGTGCGTGGGCAACGCCAAGGCCCATGCGTGGCACCGCAGCCCGCTGGGCTGGCTGGTCAGCGGCGAGGATGTCCTCGACGACACCGCCGTTGTCGCCGCCATCGAGCTGTGGGCCGGCCGCCTGCCGCACACCCGCCTCGTGCCACTGTGGACCGGCGCCGACGAGGGCCGGCCCGCGCCGGCAAAGCCCTGGGCCGACCCGCAGCCGGTGCGGGCGCTGCGCCCGCCTCGAACCCTGCCCGCACAGCCGGCCGCGGGCTGGGCCGTCGGCAGCTACTCGGGCTTCGTGCGCGGCCTGGCCGACGCCGCCCCGGCGCGGGGCTGGCGCGACGACGAGGCGCCGGGCCTGACCGCCACCGACGTCCTTCCAGGCACGCCGGCCACGCCGGCCCGCGCCGCGCCCTGGCACCGCTTCCCGCGTGGCACCGGCCCAGGCCAGCTTCTGCACGAGCAGCTCGAATGGCTGGCCGGCGAGCGCTTCGCGCTGGCGCGCGAGTCCGCGCTGGCCGCGGCGCTGCGCACGCGCCTGGCGCGCCGCGCGCCCGAGGTGAACGCCGACGACGTGGTCGACTGGCTGGCAAAAGTCTGCGACACGCCCGTGCCCGCACTGGGCGCGGCGCTGTCGGGCCTGTCGCGCACCTGGCCCGAGCTGGAGTTCTGGCTGCCCACCGAGGGCCTGGACGCGGCCCGTGTGGACGCGATGTGCCGCGAGCACATCCTGCCGGGCCACGAGCGCCCCGCGCTGCCGCCACGACGCCTGCGCGGCCTGCTGATGGGCTTTGCCGACCTGGTGTTCGAGGCACCGGACGGCCGCTTCGGCGTGCTCGACCACAAGAGCAACGCCCTGGGCGACGACGACGCGGCCTACACGCCCGAGGCCCTGGCCGAGGCCGTGCTGCACCACCGCTACGACGTGCAGGGGGCGCTGTACCTGGTGGCGCTGCACCGGCTCCTGCGCCAGCGGCTGGGCGGGCGCTACCAGCCGGCGCGGCAGCTGCACGGCGCCACCTTCCTGTTCCTGCGCGGCGTGGCGGCAGCGGGCGCGGGCGCCTGGCACCTGGCCCCGCCGCGGGCGCTGATCGAAGGGCTGGACGCGATGTTCAGTGGTGCCAAGGGGTTGTCCGCATGAAACCCGAGCTGCGCACCACCACGCCGCCGCTGGCCGATGCCCTGGCCGGGCTGCTGGCGCGTCTGGACGCCACGGCGCCGGCCAGCCTGCGGGCGGCCACGCGGTTGCTGGTGGCGCTGGAGCTGCGCGGCCACACGCGCCTGCCGCTGGAAGGCGGCGCCCGAGCCGCGCTGGCCGAGGCCGGGCTGGAGGCGCAGCCCTGGGCGCGCGAGCTGCCCGCCGACGCCACCGCGGCGCAGCGCGCCTGGGCCGTGTGCTCGCTCGTGGCCGTGGAGCCTGGCGGCGACACCGCGGCCCCGCTGGTGCTGCAGCACGGCGCACTGGCGTTGCGGCGCCACTGGCAAGACGAGCGGCGCGCCGCGGTGCTGCTGCGCGAGCGCCTGCTCGCGCCACCCGTCGCAGGCGACCGGGCCGCGCTGGCCCCGCTGCTCGACGCCCTGTTCCCGCCGCGCCCCGGCACCACCCCGGCCGACGATGCCCAGCGCCGTGCGGCGGCCGTGGCCGTGCAGGGCCGCGTCGCCGTCATCAACGGCGGCCCCGGCACCGGCAAGACCTGGACCGCCGCGCGCGTGCTGGTGCTGTTGCAGGCGCTGCACGGCGCCGAGCCGCTGCGCCTGGCGCTGGCCGCGCCCACGGGCAAGGCCGCGGCGCGTCTGCGTCAGTCGATCGAGGCCGCGCTGCAGCCCGGTGCCGTGCCCGTGCCCGCGGCCATCGCCCAGGCCCGCGTCATCGTGGCCGCGGCGCTGGCCGCACAGCCCGCACGCACGCTGCACGCCACGCTGGGCGGCCGGCCCGGAACACGGCGCTTTGCCCACGCGGCCGGCAACCCGCTGCCGGTGGACCTGCTGCTCGTCGACGAGGCCTCCATGGTGCACGGCGAGATGCTCGCGGCCATGCTGGAGGCGCTGCCTGCCCGCGCGCGCCTGGTGCTGCTGGGCGACCGCGACCAACTGGCCTCGGTGGAGGCCGGCGCCGTGATGGCCGAGCTGTGCGCGGCCGGTTCGCCGCTGGCGCCGCAGACCGTGACGCTGACCGCCGGCCACCGCTTCGACGGGCCGATCGCCGAGCTCGCGGCCGCCACCAACCACGGCAACGCGGCCGCGGCCCGCGCGCTGTTCGACGCCGGCCACGAGGCCCTGCGCCTGCTGCCGCTGCCCACGTCGGCGCGCACGTCGGCGGCCACCGCCACGCCGCTGCTGGCGCTGGCTGCGGGTGAGCAGGGCCACGGCCCCTTCGTGGCGCTGCAGCGCCAGCGCCCGGCCGGCGACGCCGGCTTCGAGGCCTGGGCGGCGGCCCTGCTGCGCGCGCTCGACGGCTTCCGCCTGCTGGCGGCGTTGCGCGAAGGCCCGCTGGGCGTCGCCACACTCAACGCGCGCCTCACCGACGCGCTGGGTTTCCGCCCCGGCGCCGACGGCTGGTTCGAGGGCCGGCCGGTGATGGTGACGCGCAACGAGCCGCAGCTCGGCGTGTTCAACGGCGACGTCGGCGTGGCGCTCGGCCCGCCGGGCGGCGGCGCGCTGCGCGTGTGGTTCCTCGACGGCGCCACGCTGCGCTCGGTGGCCGCGTCGCGGCTGGCCGCGGTGGAGACGGCCTGGGCGATGACGGTGCACAAGAGCCAGGGCTCGGAGTTCGGCCACGTGGCCCTGGTGCTGCCGGGCGAGGACAGCCCGGTGCTGACGCGCGAACTGGTCTACACCGGCATCACGCGCGCGCGCCGCCGGCTCACGCTGGCCGGCCCGCAGCCGGCCTTGCTGGCGCAGGCGCTGGCGCGGTGCACGCGGCGCTTCAGTGGGCTGGGCGACGCGCTGCGCAGGCTCTAGGAGCGTGGGACAGTGTCAGCGCGCGGGGCTGGCTGCGGGCGGCGCGCTCTTGACGACGATGCCCTGATCGGGTGCGTCCAGGCGCCTCGCATCCGGCAGCGGCCGGCCGCTGGGCGGCGGCAGGCGGCTGAACAGCCCCGGGCGCGCCGGTGGTGAGCGGACCGCCGCGGAGGCGGCCGCTGCAACGCTCGGGGCGCCCGGCGGTGCCGAAGCTGCGTCGGCGGCAGCCGGCGCCTCGATCAGCACCTTGCCCGGCGTGGTGCCCTTGGTGATGGCCAGGCGCTTGTCGGCCAGCGCGTTCTGCGCAGGGGCGGACAGAGGAGCCGCCATCAACAGCGCGGCAATCAGGGCGAGCAGAGGGCGGGTGTGCATGACGCGATCATCTCGCAACGCGCCACCGGCCGGCGCTCAGACCGCCACGCCCTTGGCCGTCTCCGCGTACTCCTCGATCTGGTCGAAGTTCATGTAGCGGTAGACGCTCGCGGCATCCTTGTTGATGATGCCCATGGCCTCCTGGTACTCGGCCACGGTGGGCAGCCGGCCCAGCTTGCTGGCGATGGCCGCCAGCTCGGCCGAGGCCAGGAACACGTTGGTGTTCTTGCCCAGGCGGTTGGGGAAGTTGCGCGTGCTGGTGCTCACCACGGTGGCGCCTTCGCGCACCTGGGCCTGGTTGCCCATGCACAGGCTGCAGCCGGGCATCTCGGTGCGCGCGCCGGCCGTGCCGAAGGCGGCGTAGTGGCCTTCCTTGATGAGCTCGCTCTGGTCCATCTTGGTGGGCGGCGCCACCCACAGCTTCACCGGGATGTCGCGCTGGCCGCCCAGCAGCTTGGCCGCGGCGCGGAAGTGGCCGATGTTGGTCATGCAGCTGCCGATGAAGGCCTCGTCGATCTTGGTGCCGGCCACCTCACTCAGCAGCTTGGCGTCGTCCGGATCGTTCGGGCAGCAGAGCACCGGCTCCTTGAGCTCGTTCAGGTCGATCTCGATCACGGCGGCGTACTCGGCGTCGGCGTCGGCTTCCAGCAGCTCAGGGTGAGCCAGCCAGGCCTCGACCTTCTCGATGCGGCGCTTGAGCGTCTTCGCGTCGGCGTAGCCGTCGGCGATCATGTTCTTCATGAGCACGACGTTCGAGTTGAGGTACTCGATGATCGGCGCCTTGTTGAGCTTGATCGTGCAGCCGGCGGCGCTGCGCTCGGCCGAGGCGTCGCTCAGCTCGAAGGCCTGTTCCACCTTCAGGTCGGGCAGGCCTTCGATCTCGAGGATGCGGCCACTGAAGACGTTTTTCTTGCCGGCCTTGGCCACCGTCAGGAGGCCGGCCTTGATGGCGGCATACGGAATCGCGTGCACCAGGTCGCGCAGCGTCACGCCCGGCTGCATCTGCCCCTTGAAGCGCACGAGCACGCTCTCGGGCATGTCCAGCGGCATCACGCCCGTGGCGGCACCAAAGGCCACCAGGCCCGAGCCCGCGGGGAAGCTGATGCCGATGGGGAAGCGCGTGTGGCTGTCGCCGCCGGTGCCCACGGTGTCGGGCAGCAGCAGGCGGTTGAGCCAGCTGTGGATGACGCCGTCCCCCGGCCGCAGGCTCACGCCGCCGCGGCTGCTGATGAAGGCCGGCAGCTCGCGGTGCGTCTTCACGTCCACGGGCTTGGGGTAGGCGGCGGTGTGGCAGAAGCTCTGCATCACAAGATCCGCGCTGAAGCCCAGGCAGGCCAGGTCCTTGAGCTCGTCGCGTGTCATCGGGCCGGTGGTGTCCTGGCTGCCGACGGTCGTCATGCGCGGCTCGCAGTAGGTGCCGGGGCGCACGCCCTGCTGTTGCCCTTGCACCTCGGGCAGGCCCACCGCGCGGCCCACCATCTTCTGCGCCAGCGTGAAGCCGGCCTTCGTGGCCACGGGCGGTTGCGGCAGGCGGAAGGCCGTGCTCGCGGACAGGCCCAGGAACTCGCGCGCCTTGGCCGTCAGGCTGCGGCCGATGATCAGGTTGATGCGGCCGCCCGCGCGCACTTCATCAAACAGCACCTCGCTCTTGAGCTTGAACTCGGCCACCGTGGCGCCGTTGCGCACCAGCTTGCCGTCGTAGGGCCGCACCTCGATGACGTCGCCCATCTCGAGCTGGGTCACGTCCACCTCGATGGGCAGCGAGCCCGAATCCTCTTGCGTGTTGAAGAAGATCGGTGCGATCTTGCCGCCCAAGGTGACGCCGCCGAAGCGCTTGTTCGGCACGAAGGGGATGTCCTGGCCGGTGGCCCAGATGACGCTGTTGGTCGCACTCTTGCGGCTGGAGCCGGTGCCGACCACGTCACCCACGTAGGCCACGAGGTGCCCCTTCTTCTTGAGGTCCTCGATGAACTGCATCGGGCCGCGCTTGCCGTCTTCCTCGGGCTTGAAGGCGGCATCAGGCCGCGTGTTCTTCAGCATCGCCAGGTAGTGCAGCGGGATGTCCGGCCGGCTCCAGGCGTCGGGCGCAGGGCTGAGGTCGTCGGTGTTGGTCTCGCCGGGCACCTTGAACACGGTGACCGTGATCGACTTCGGCACCTCGGGCCGCGTGGTGAACCACTCGGCCTCGGCCCAGCTCTGCAGGACTTCCTGCGCCTTGGCGTTGCCGGCCTTGGCCTTGGCCGCGACGTCGTTGAAGTAGTCGAACATCAGCAGCGTCTTCTTCAGGCCCTCGGCCGCCACCGACGCGACCTCGGCGTCGTCGAGCAGCTCGATCAGCGGGTGCACGTTGTAGCCGCCCACCATGGTGCCCAGCAGTTCGGTGGCCTTGGCCTTGCTGAGCAGGCCGACCTGGATGTCGCCATGCGCCACGGCGGCCAGGAAGCTGGCCTTGACCTTGGCGGCGTCGTCCACGCCCGGGGGCACGCGGTGCGTGAGCAGGTCCAGCAGGAAGGCCTCCTCGCCCGCCGGCGGGGCCTTGATGAGCTCGATCAGCTCGGTCACCTGCCTGGCGTCGAGCGGCAGCGGCGGGATGCCGAGCGCGGCGCGTTCGGCGGCATGTTGGCGGTAGGACTGCAGCATGGGCTTACTCCAGGAAAGCGGGTCGAGAGAGCGTGGTTCGAGTGTGGCGGCCGAGCCTGACGTCATGCTTGGGGCACGATGAGCTTCAGGCCCTTGAAGTAGTCGCGGAAGAAACCGGCGTCGCGCGTGATCAGGCCGTGGCACTGCAGCAGCGCGTGGGCGCCCACGAGGAAATCAGCCACGACGCGGCGCGAATCGGCGCCCGCCGCCGCGGCGCGCCGACGTTCGAGATAGCGGCGCTGCATCTCACCCGCGCGCACGGCCGAGCGTTGCTCCAGCGGCGAGAAGTCCACGCCGAGTTCCTCGAGCGCGTCCATCACCGCCGAGCCGTTGCCCAGGCCTGCCACGACCTCGGCCAGCACGACCTCGCAGGCCACCACCGGGCCGCTGGCCAGCGCGCGGCGCAGGGCCTGGTCGGCGGCATCGGCAGCGCCGGGGTCGTTGCCGATGAAGTCGATCAGGATGTTGCTGTCGACGGCGATCATCGGGGCTTGCGGCCCGCGGCCGGGCGCGGGGGCGCGGGCTGGTCCCAGGCGGGCAGCGGGTCGCCGGGCGCGCGGCCGCGCAGCTCGCGCATGATGTCGTCGGTGCTCACGCCCGGCGGCAGCGGCACCCGGCCGCGCACGCGCGAGATGGCGTCGTCGACGTCCTTGCGCAGCACGATGCGGCCCCCGTCGAGCTCGACCTTCAGCTTGGTGCCCTTGGTCAGGCCGAGCGCGTCGCGCACCTGCTTGGGCAGCGTGATCTGGCCGCGTTCGGCGACGGTGGCTTCCATGGCGGGCTCCGGCAGGGGGGTTCGGGGGCCTGAACAGTGCGTTCTGATCGGAACGGTATGCATGAATCATACATACCGAGGTGCGCCGAGTCGATCCCGCGTCGATCGCCCGACGCCAGGCTCGGAGCGTGGGCGGCAACCAGGAGCGCACGCGGTCGCGATTGCTGAGAAACTCAGGCTCGATGCTTCCCGCCCCTCACACGACGGCCGCCCTCGCGCGCCGGCCGCCGCAGCGTTCACCATGAATGCACCCTCGGGTCTGCACCGCATCGTCATCGTCGGCGGCGGTGCCGGTGGGTTGGAGCTGGCCACCCG
This sequence comes from Ideonella sp. WA131b, assembly GCA_023657425.1. Taxonomy (NCBI): domain Bacteria; kingdom Pseudomonadati; phylum Pseudomonadota; class Betaproteobacteria; order Burkholderiales; family Sphaerotilaceae; genus Ideonella; species Ideonella sp. WA131b. The sequence continues at coordinate 990,679 of JAGTJW010000002.1, read as the reverse complement.
GCTGGGCCGCACCCTGGGCCGAACCGGCCGCGCCCACATCACGCTGATCGAGAAGGCGCGCACGCACTTCTGGAAGCCGCACCTGCACGAGATCGCCGCCGGCAGCATCGACGTGCACGAGCACGCCACCGACTACCTCGCCCAGAGCCACTGGAACGGCTTCCGCTACCGCGTGGGCCAGATGACGGGCCTGGATCGCGCGCAGCGCCTCGTGCACGTGGGCCCGGTGCTCGACGAGGACGGCCGCCCCGTCACGCAGGGTTACGCGCGGCCCTACGACACGCTGGTGATGGCGGTGGGCAGCCGCACCAACGACTTCGGCACGCCCGGCGTGGCCGAGCACGCGATCGCGCTGGAGACGCCCGACGACGCCGAGCGCTTCCACCGCCGGCTCGTCAACGCCTGCCTGCGCGCCCACATGCAGGCCACGCCGCTGGCCCCGGGGCAGTTGAACGTGGCCATCATCGGGGCCGGCGCCACCGGCGTGGAGCTGGCGGCCGAGCTGCACAAGGCCACGCGCACGCTCGTCTCCTACAACCTCGAGCGCATCGACCCCGAGCGCGACATCCGCATCCACCTGCTCGAGGCCGGCCCGCGCATCCTGCCGGCGCTGCCCGAGCGCATCGCCGCCTCGGCCACGGGGCTGCTCATGAAGCTGGGCGTGAAGGTGCGTGCCGGTTCGCGCGTGACGGCGGTCGATGCCCAGGGCGTGCAGCTTGCAGGCGGTGAGCGTGTCGACGCCGAGCTGGTGGTGTGGGCCGCGGGTGTGAAGGCGCCGGCCTTCCTGGCGGGGCTCGACGGGTTGGAGACCAACCGCATCAACCAGCTCGTCGTCGGTCCCACGCTGCAGACGACCCGCGACGAGCGCATCTACGCCCTCGGCGACTGCGCCGCCGCGCCCTGGCTGGGCCGGGAGGCCGGCGTGTGCGTGCCGCCGCGCGCGCAGGCGGCGCACCAGCAAGCCTCGCACCTGGCGCGCGAGTTGCCGCGTGCGTGCAAGGGCGTCACGCCGCGGCCCTGGCGCTACCGCGACTTTGGCTCGCTGGTCTCGCTGGGTGAGTACAGCACCGTGGGCAACCTGATGGGTGCGCTGGTGGGCGGCAACCTGTGGGTCGAGGGCCTGTTCGCGCGAACGATGTACCTCAGCCTGTACAAGATGCACGAGGTGGCGCTGCACGGCTGGTGGAAGACGGCGCTGGGCTCGGCCAGCCGCTGGCTCACGCGGGGCACGGATCCTCGCGTCAAGCTGCACTGAGCCCGAGACGCCCCGGCACGTTCATCCGCGACAATCCCGGGTTCATCCGGAGCCCTGTCGTGACCACGATCCTGCAATCGCTACCCGCCGGCCAGCGCGTCGGCATCGCCTTCTCGGGCGGCCTGGACACCTCCGCCGCCGTGCACTGGATGCGCGCCAAGGGCGCCGTGCCTTGTGCCTACACCGCCAACCTGGGCCAGCCCGACGAGAGCGACTACGGCGAGATCCCGCGCAAGGCCCTGGCCTACGGCGCCGAGCTGGCCCGCCTGATCGACTGCCGCGCGCAGCTCGTGGCCGAGGGCATCGCCGCCATCCAGTGCAGCGCCTTCCACATCAGCACCGGCGGCGCCACCTACTTCAACACCACGCCGCTGGGCCGCGCCGTCACCGGCACGGCGCTGGTGGTGGCCATGCGGGAAGACGACGTCCACATCTGGGGCGACGGCAGCACCTACAAGGGCAACGACATCGAGCGCTTCTACCGCTACGGCCTGCTGGCCAACCCGCAGCTGCGCATCTACAAGCCCTGGCTGGACCAGCGCTTCATCGACGAACTCGGCGGCCGCAAGGAGATGAGCGAGTACCTCATCGCGAATGGCTTCGACTACAAGATGAGCGTCGAGAAGGCCTACAGCACCGACAGCAACATGCTCGGCGCCACGCACGAGGCCAAGGACCTGGAGTTCCTCAACTCGGGCATCCGCATCGTCAAGCCCATCATGGGCGTGGCCTTCTGGAAGCCCGAGGTCGCGGTGCCCGCCGAGGAGGTGAGCGTGCGCTTCGAGGAAGGCGTGCCCGTGGCCCTGAACGGCCGCAGCTTCGCCAGCGCCGTGGAACTGATGGCCGAGGCCAATGCCATCGGTGGCCGCCACGGCCTGGGCATGTGCGACCAGATCGAGAACCGCATCATCGAGGCCAAGAGCCGCGGCATCTACGAGGCCCCGGGCATGGCGCTGCTGCACATCGCCTACGAGCGGCTCGTCACCGGCATCCACAACGAGGACACCATCGAGCAGTACCGGATGAACGGCCGCAAGCTCGGCCGGCTGCTCTACCAGGGCCGCTGGTTCGACCCGCAATGCCTGATGCTGCGCGAGACGGCCCAGCGTTGGGTGGCCCGCGCCATCACCGGCGAGGTGTGGCTGGAGCTGCGCCGCGGCAACGACTACAGCATCCTCGACACGCAGAGTCCCAACCTCACGTACGCGCCCGAGCGCCTCTCGATGGAGAAGGTGGAGAACGCCGCCTTCACGCCGGCCGACCGCATCGGCCAGCTGACGATGCGCAACCTCGACATCGCCGACACGCGCGGCAAGCTGGGCATCTACACCGCCACTGGGCTGCTGGGGCACGGGGGTGACGACACCGTGGCCTTGATCACGGGGCCCGGGCCCGAGAACCGCTGACCGCCCCGGGAGCACCGATGAAGTCCGCCTCTGCCCTGAAAGCCCGCTTCGCCCTGCTGGGCGCCACGATCCTGGTGCTGGGCGGCTGTGCCAGCCCGCCGCCTGCGCCGCCGCCCGCCCCGCCGGAAGCCCCGCCGCAGGCCCAGGCCTGCCCCGACGGTGTGCCCGCGGGCGCGCGTTGCCTGCGGGGCCAGGACTCGGCGAACTCGCACTACCTCATCGTGATGCCGGCCCAGTGGAGCGGCGTGCTGGTGGTGCACGCCCACGGCGGCCCGACCCTGGGCCCCCCGAGCCCGACGCGGGCCGATGAGGACATCAAGCGCTGGTCCATCACCGTGCGCGAAGGCCATGCCTGGGCCGGCTCGGTCTTCCGCCAGGGCGGTTTTGCCGTCACCACGGCGGCCGAGGACACCGAGCGTGTGCGCCGAATCTTCGTCGACCACGTGGCCAAGCCGCGGCGCACCTTGTTGCACGGGCAGTCCTGGGGGGCGATGGTCGCCACGCGCGCCGCGGAGCTGTTCCCTGCTTCGTGGGACGGCATCCTCCTGACCAGCGGCGTCGTCGCCGGCCCGGCGACGTATGACTTCCGGCTCGACCTGCGGGCGATCTACCAGTTCCTGTGCCAGAACCACCCGCGGCCGGACGAGCCGGCCTACCCGCTGTCCATCGGCCTGCCCGCCAACAGCACGCTGAGCAACGCCGACCTGGCGCAGCGCGCCGACGAGTGCCTGGGCGTGCGCAAGCCGGCGGCACAGCGCACGCCGGTGCAGGCCCAGAAGCTCAAGACCCTGGTGGACGTGCTGAAGGTCCCCGAGAGCTCGGTGGTCGGCCACCTGAACTGGGGCACCTTCACCTTGCGCGACCTGGTGCAGAAGAACGGCGGTGTCAGCCCTTTCCACAACGCGGGGGTGCGCTACGTGGGCTCGGCCGACGATGTGGCGCTCAACGCGGGCGTGGCCCGCTACCCGCGCGATGCCGCCGCCGCGGCCCGCTTCGCGGCCGACGTGGACCACCGGGGCCGCTTTGCGGTGCCCGTGATCAGCAGCCACGGCATCGGGGACGCCACGGTGTTCGTGGAGGGCCAGGACACCCTGCGCGAGCGCATGGAGGCGTCCGGCAACGGTGCGCGCCTGGTGCAGGCCTTCGTGGACTCCAGCGACCACAGTTACTGGGGTGATGCGCACTACCCACCGCTGTTCGAGGCGCTGCTGAACTGGGTGGACACCGGGCTGAAGCCCAGCCCGGGGAGCATCGCCGAACGCTGCCGGCAACTGCGCGCGGCCCAGCCCGCGGAGTGCCGCTTCGTGCCGGCCTACAAGCCACAGAAGCTGGACAGCCGCATCCTGCCTCGCTCGTGATTCGACCGGCCGCCTGAGAGGGGCTGAGAGGGTGTGAACGAAATGTTCAGTTCGCCAGTCTCGTTGCGAGCATACGCGCTTGTGCGAGCCAGACCCAGGCCAGCGGCGCCCATTCGGAGCGATCGTGATGGGCGATGAGACGGCGGTCGCGCTCGAGCCAGGCGTGGGTGCGCTCGACCACCCAGCGCATGGGCTGCACGACGAAGGGCTTGGCGGATTCCTCGGGCCACAAGGGCTGCTGGGCGTCGCGCCAGGTGCCGGTGGCGCGGTTGCCCGGGCGGCGCACCACTTCCACGGTGATGCCGTGAGCCTTCTCGATGGCTGCTGCGCGCTGCCCGGCGTATGCGGCGTCGGTGTAGAGCTTCTTGATCGTGGGTGCCTTGGCATAGGCCTTGGCCACCACGTCGGCGGCGGTGTCGCGGTCCTGCACGCTGGCGGCCGTGATCGTGACCGCCAGCAGCAGGCCCAGCGAGTCGACCACGAGGTTGCGCTTGCGGCCCTTGACCTTCTTGCCCGCGTCGAAGCCCGTGTTGCCGCCCTGGGGCGTGCTGCGCGTGCTCTGCGAGTCGATGACGGCCGCCGTAGGTTCGGGGGACTTGCCCTCGCGCCGGCGCCACTGCTGGCGCAGCCGCTCGTGCATGGCCTCGAACGTATTGGCCGCAGCCCAGCGCTTGAAGGACATGTACACCGCCTGCCAAGGCGCATAGGTCTTGGGCACCAGCCGCCAGGGACAGCCCGTGCGCACCACGTAGCAGCAGGCATTGACCATAACGCGGCGCGGATAGCGAGGCGGCACGCCCGGCTGCCCATCGCGCTCGAACAGGTCGGCCACCAGCGCCCATTCGGCGTCGGTCAGATCGGTGTGCTGGCCCTCGGGGCTGCTGCTGCGCCGGTGCATGGCGTTGTAGCCGGTGCGCGGCCCCGCGCCACGTCCTTGCTCACCCCGCTCGGCCGAGGAGCGCCGCAGCGGCTTCAGTCGCACGACGCCAGCCTCGCGCAGCGCCTTGCGCACCGTAACCGGGTTGACCTTCACACCGCAGCGCCGGGCCAACTCCGCCGTGACTTCAGCCAACGCCGCGTGCGGCATCTCCGCGACGATGGCACGAAGCACCTCCCCATGCTCGGCGCCCAGCAACGGCTTGCGTCCGGGCTTGCCCTTGCGGTCGATGTCTCCAGCCTTGCTCTTCATGCCATGCCTCGCGCGCTTGTCTCGTCAAGACACAACGCGCGAGGTCATTATTTCGTTTACACCCACTGAGAGTGTGAGAGGCAATCCAATGCACCCGCGCATTGGATTGCCTCTCACACTCTGAGACCCCGCACGGAGGCTGGCGCACGGCCGAGGATTGAGATACTGTACGGATGAACAGTATTTCAAGGGGGTCCTCGCCATGTCCAGCCCGCCGCGCCTGCTCGACCTGCTGCGTCAGCACATCCGCCTGCTGCACTACAGCATCCGCACCGAGGAGGCCTACGTGCACTGGGTGAGCGCCTTCATCCGCTACCACGGCCTGCGCCACCCGTCCGAGCTCGCCGGCCCCGATATCCAGGCTTTCCTCACCTGGCTGGCCAACGAACGCGACGTCGCCCCCAGCACGCACCGACAGGCGCTGTCGGCGCTGCTGTTCCTCTATCAGAAGGTGCTGCGCCAGCCGGTGCCCTGGATCGAGGAGATCGGCCGCCCGCGCAGCCAGCGCCGGCTGCCCGTGGTGCTGTCGATGGCCGAGGTGCAGCAGCTGCTGGCCGCGCTCGACGCCCTGCCGCTGGATCGTCAGCAGGCGCCATACGGTCTGCTTGGCCGCCTGCTGTATGGCACCGGCATGCGCCTGCTGGAGGGTCTGCGCCTGCGCGTCAAGGACATCGACTTCGACCGCCGTGCCATCGTCGTGCGCGAGGGCAAGGGCTTCAAGGACCGCGTCGTCATGCTGCCCGCCGCGCTCGAGGCGCCACTGCGCGAGCAGCTCGACCGCGCCCACGCCCTGTGGCGCTCCGACCGCGCCGAGGCCGCCGCCGGCGTCGTGCTGCCGCAAGCCCTGGCGCGCAAGTACCCGCGTGCCGCCGATTCCTGGTCCTGGCACTGGGTGTTCCCGCACAGCCAGGTCGCCGTCGATCCGCGCAGCGGCCTGCGCCGTCGCCACCACCTGCTCGACGTGAGCTTCCAGCGTGCCTTCAAGCGCGCCGTGCACGATGCCGGCATCCACAAGGCGGCCTCGCCGCACACGCTGCGCCACTCGTTCGCCACACATCTGCTGCAGTCGGGCTACGACATCCGCACCGTGCAGGACCTGCTCGGCCACGCCGACGTCAGCACCACCATGATCTACACGCACGTGCTGCGCCTGGGCGGTGGTGCCGTGCGCAGCCCGCTCGATGCCTTGGCGCCAGGGGCGACCCTCCCCACCCGGCCGCCGCCCGAACACCCCGTGGCGCGGCCCACGCCCGCCCCGTCCGCAGCCACGCCCCCGCGCGAGGCCGCCCGCTACCCCGGCGCCCAGCCGCCCGCCACCGTGCGCCGCGCGCGCGAGCCCGACGCCGTCGCCACCGACCGACTGCCGTGTCTGCACCCCCACACCCTGCCCGCCGCTCCCGCCACGCACTACCGGCCTACGCCGAGCTGCACTGCCGCAGCAACTTCAGTTTTCTGAGCGGCGCCTCGCACCCCGAGGAGCTGGTTGCCCGCGCGCAGGCGCTGGGCTATGGCGCGCTGGCGCTCACCGACGAGTGTTCGCTCGCCGGGGTCGTGCGCGCGCACGCCGAGGCCGAGCGTCTGGCGCTGCGGCTGATCGTCGGCTGCGAGATGCAGCTGTCGGCGCCGGCGTCCACCCCGGTGCCGCCCTCGGCCGCTGCGGCAGCGTCCGCGGCAGCTCCCGCTGCCAGCCCGGGCGCCAGCGCCCCGACCCTGGCACCCGTCACGGTCGACGCCGCGCAGGCCGCCGCGCAGGCTGTGGTGGCCGCCGCCCTGCGCGAGGTGACGGCCGAGCGCGCCCGCGCCGCCATGGCTGCGCCACCCCCGCCCGAGCCGCCCCCGCTGGCCGCCGCCGCCGAGCAGCGCCAGGCCGAGCCGCGCCTGGTGCTGCTGGCACAGTCGCGCCGCGGCTACGGCAACCTGGTGCAGTGGATCACGCTGGCCCGCCGCCGCGCGCCCAAGGGCCAGTACCTCGCGCACCGCGCCGATGTCGAAGGCCGCGTCGCCAAGGCGCCCATGCTGGCCGGCCTGCCGGGTTGCTTCGCCCTTCTGGTGCCCGCGCCCGGCCAGCCTTTCGAGACGCTGTTCGAGCACGCGCTGTGGCTGCGCACCTGGTTCGGCCCCGAGCGCTGCGCCATCGCCGTGCAGCGCCGCCACCGCGCTGCCGAGGCCGTGGCAGTGCAACTGCTGCAGCGCGTGGCCGCCGCCACCGGCCTGCCGCTGGTGGCCACGGGTGGCGTGTGCCTGCACCGCCGCTCGCGCAAGGCCCTGCTCGACGTGCTCACCGCCACACGCCTGGGCACCACGGTGGCCGGCGCCGGCCTGGCGCTGCAGGCCAACGCCGAATCGCACCTGCGCTCGCGCCTGCGTCTGGCGCAGTTGTTCCGCACCGACTGGCTGGAGGCGTCGGTCGCCATCGCCGGCACCTGCGCCTTCAGCCTGGCCGAGCTGAAGTACGAGTACCCGCGCGAGATCACGCCCGCCGGCCACACGCCCACCAGCTGGCTGCGGCAGCTCGCGGAAGATGGCGCGAAGAGCCGCTTCCCCGGCGGCGAGCCGCCGGCCGTGCGCACGATGATCGAGCACGAGCTGGCCCTCATCGCGCGGCTGCGCTACGAGCCTTACTTCCTGACGGTGGCCGACATCGTGCACTGGGCGCGCAGCCAGGGCATCCTGTGCCAGGGCCGCGGCAGCGCCGCGAACTCGGCCGTGTGTTACTGCCTCGGCGTCACCGCGGTGGATCCGGCGCGCACGACGCTGCTGTTCGAGCGCTTCATCAGCGAGGAGCGCAACGAGCCGCCCGACATCGACATCGACTTCGAGCACCAGCGGCGCGAAGAGGTCATCCAGTACATCTACCGCAAGTACGGTCGCCACCGCGCCGCGCTCACGGCCGTGGTCATCAGCTACCGCCCGCGCAGCGCGCTGCGCGACGTGGGCCGCGCGCTGGGCATCGACCTCGCGCGCATCGAGGCGCTGTCGAAATCCCAGCACTGGTTCGACGGCCGCCACGTCAACCTCGAGCGCCTGCGCGAGAACGGCTTCGATCCCGACAGCCCCCTCGTGCGGCTGTGGATGAGGCTGACGCACGAGTTGATCGGCTTCCCGCGCCACCTGAGCCAGCATCCCGGCGGCTTTGTCATCGCGCGCGACGACCTCGCCGAGCTCGTGCCGGTGGAAAACGCCACGATGGAGGGCCGCAGCGTCATCCAGTGGGACAAGGACGACCTCGATGCGCTCGGCCTGCTCAAGGTCGACATCCTGGCTCTCGGCATGCTCAGCGCCATCCGCCGCGCGCTGGTGATGGTGGGCGCCAAGCAGGGCGCGCCGATGGCGCTGCACCAGGTGCCGGCCGAGTGCCCGCAGGTCTACGCCATGCTCTCGCGCGGCGACAGCGTCGGCACCTTCCAGGTGGAGAGCCGCGCCCAGATGAGCATGCTGCCGCGGCTGAAGCCGCAGCGCTTCTACGACCTCGTCATCGAGGTCGCCATCGTGCGGCCCGGGCCCATCCAGGGCGGCATGGTCCACCCCTACCTGCGGCGCCGCAATGGCGAGGAGCCGGTCGACTACCCCAGCGACGAGGTGCGCCAGGCGCTGGAGCGCACTTTGGGCGTGCCCATCTTCCAGGAACAGGTGATGCAGCTGGCCATCCTGGCCGCCGACTTCACCCCCGGCGAGGCCGACCGCCTGCGCCGCGCCATGGCCGCCTGGAAGCGCAAGGGCGGTCTCGGCCCCTTCCACGAGCGGCTGGTGGGCCGCATGGTCGAGAAGGGCTACACGCAGGACTACGCCGAGCGCATCTTCAAGCAGATCGAGGGTTTCGGCGAGTACGGCTTCCCCGAGAGCCACGCCGCGAGCTTTGCGCTGCTGGTGTACGCCAGCGCCTGGCTGAAGTGCCACCACCCCGATGCCTTCCTGGCGGCGCTGCTGAATGCGCAGCCGCTGGGCTTCTACGCCCCGGCGCAACTGGTGCGCGACGCGCGCGAGCACGGCGTGGTGGTGAGGCCGGTGTGCGTGTTGGCGAGCGCGTGGGAGACGGTGCTGGAGGCCGACGGTGCAGCCCCTGCCGGCGCGCTGCGCCCCGTGCGCCTGGGCTTCGGCCGCATCGCCGGCTTCACCGAGGCCGCCGCGGCGCGCCTGGTGGCGGCGCGCGCCGAGGCGCCGTTTGCGGGCGCCGAAGACCTGGCCCGCCGCGCCGGCCTGGACGCGCAGCATCTGCGCCTGCTGGCCGAGGCCGACGCGCTGGCCGTACTCTCGGGCCACCGCCATGCCGCCGCCTGGGCCGTGGCCGGCGTGGACACGCGCGCCACGCCGATGCTGGCGCGCACGCGCACCACCGAGCCCGCGCCCGTGCTCGCCGCACCCGGCGCGGCCGAGACGGTGCTCGCCGACTACCGCGCCACCGGCCTGAGCCTCACGCAGCACCCGCTGGCGCTGCTGCGGCCACAGCTGACGGCCTTCAAGGTGCTGCCGGCGGCGGTGCTGAAGCACTTCCCCGACGGCCGCCTGGCGCGTGCCAGCGGCCTGGTCACCCACCGCCAGCGCCCCGAGACGGCCAAGGGCGTGGTCTTCGTGACGCTGGAAGACGAGACCGGCTCGGTCAACGTCATCGTCTGGCCGCGCGAGGTGGAGCTGCAGCGCCGGCCGCTGCTGGCGGCCACGCTGCTCACGGTCTACGGCGTGTGGCAGTGCCAGGGCCATCCGGAGCACGGCGTGCGGCACCTGGTGGCGCGCAAGCTCGTCGACCACTCGGCGCTGCTGCAGGGCCTGGCCCCGCGCAGCCGGGACTTTCGCTGACCGGAGACGGCCCGCGCCGCGCGTCAGGGCTGGCGCAACAGGTGCTCCGGGTGGCGCACCGAGGGGGTCTGCTTGCGGCCCTCGGCCTCGGGGCCGGGGCGTGGCGCAAAGGGCCCCGGCCCCAGGGGCGCCAGCCGCGCCGCGGAGTCGCGGGGGTACTCCGGCAGACGGTCCGCCATGCCACCGCGGTCCGGCCGTGACGGACCCGGCATCACCACTGGGGCCGGCATCACCAGCGGACCCGGCATCACCACCGGGGCCGGCGGCCCGGGCCGTGCAGGACCGAACGCCGGGTGCTCCTCCCGCCGCTCCTGCGCGCGATCCGGCCCGCGGTCCTCGCGCCGATCCCAGCGTTCGCGATCCCGCGGCAGCACAGGCGGCGGCACGGTCACCGGCTCGATCGGTCGTCGCGGCAGGCTGCCGGGCACGGTGTGCAGCTCGCGCAGTGGCCGCGGGCCCCAGCTGCCGTGCCAGGAGTCGACGCGGTCGAGGTGGTGTTGGCTGTGGCGGTACCAGGGCCGGTAGGGCACCCGCGGCGGCAGTGGGGCCCAGCCCACACCCGGGCCGCCGACGTGCACCGACACGTACAGCGATGGGGTGCCCGCCCAGACCACCAGCGCGGGCGCAAACACCGGCCGCAGCACGGCGGCGCCCGGCCACCACACCCAGCGGCCCCGCCAGGTGAGCCAGCGCCCGTAGTGCGAAGGCGCAAATCCCCAGGGCGCGCGGTCCACCCAGGTCCAGCCCCAGGGCCGCAACCACACCCAGCGGCCTTCGCGGTACGGCGCCCAGTCCGGCGCCACGCCGGCCGGCAGCCACACCCAGCCGTACTCCGGGACGCGCTCCCAGCGGCCGTGGCGGTCCAGCTCTTCCGCGCCGGTGAGCTCGGGCGACACGCGCCGTTCACCGGCGCGCGCCCAGGCGTCCTCCTGCCGGCGGTCGGCCACATCCTCGCGAGCCACCCAGTCGGCGAACTCGTCGGCCTCGGGCCGGGCCTCGGCCATGAGCAGCCGCGAGCCCTCGCGCCACAGCAGCTGGCGCTCGCCCGCCTCGACGACGGGGCCGCCGTCCACCCGCAGCGCGCCGCGCCAGGCCTGCACCGCCGTGCGGTCGCGCTCGCCGTCGATCAGGCGGTCGATGCGGTACAGGCCTGCACGCAGCGGCGCCACGCGGGCTTCGCCGGTGGCGACCTCGGTCTCGAAGGCGCGCTCGGGGGCGTTCAGGCGCACGGCCAGGCTGCCGCGGTGCAGCCGCACGAGCAGCCGCTCGTCATCGAGCCGGGTCAGCTCCAGCTCGCTGCGCTCGCCCAGGCGCAGCACGGTCGAGCCGATGCGCACCTCCAGCCGCGCGCGCGCACCAGTGGCCAGGCGGTCGCCGCCGGTCAGCGGGCGGTTGCGGTCGGTGCCGTTGTCGGCATCGCGCCACGCACCCCGCTCGGGGTCGAACAGGGACACCGGGCCATCGAGCAGGGCCAGGCGGCCGACGCGGCCGGGCGGATCGGCCTCGGCGGCCCACCCGGCGCCGGCCAGCCCCAGCAGCGCCGTGCCGAAGGCCAGCCACCGGGCGATGGCGGCCGCGGCGTCGACGATCCAGCGGCCGACGCCGCCACGGCCCACGCGCGCCCACCGGCGCGCCGGGAAGTGATGCAGGTCCATGCCGACATCAACGCACGAGCCCCGCGCTGCGCCGACCGCGGATCGGGGGGTGGGATGTAAAGACAGTCTCTCAGTCGTCGTCGGCAGCCGCGAGCCCCGGGAACAGCACCTCGGTGTAGCCGAGCTGGGTCAGGTCGGTCATGCGCGTCGGGTACAGACGGCCGATGAGGTGGTCGCACTCGTGCTGCACCACCACGGCATGAAAGCCCGTGGCCTCGCGCTCGATCGCGCGGCCGCGCAAGTCTTGCCCGGCATAGCGGATGCGCGCGTGGCGGGGCACGCGGCCGCGCAGCCCGGGCACCGACAGGCAGCCCTCCCAGCCCTCGACCATCTCATCCGACAGCGGCGTGATCACCGGATTGAGCAGCACCGTCTCGGGCACCGGCTCGCGGTCCGGGTAGCGCCGGTTCTGCGTGAAGCCGAAGATCACCAGCTGGAGGTCCACCCCGATCTGCGGCGCCGCCAGGCCAGCGCCCTGGGCGGCGTGCAGGGTGTCGAAGAGATCGGCCACCAGCGCGTGCAACTCGGGGGTGTCGAACTGCCGCACCGGCTGCGCCACGCGCAGCAGGCGCGGGTCGCCCATCTTGAGGATCTCGCGAACGGTCATGGTTCTGCCTCCGAAGAAATGGCAACCTGGCGCAGCTCTCGCCACCCCGCACTGCCAGGCGATGCACAGTGACCTCAGGCATCGCCGGCTTTCAGCAGGGCCAGCAAACCAGCCTCGTCGATCACCGTCACGCCCAGCTCCAGCGCCTTGGCCAGCTTGCTGCCGGCCTCGGCGCCGGCCACGACGTAGGCCGTCTTCTTCGACACCGAGCCGCTGACCTTGCCGCCCGCGGCCTCGATCAGTGCCTGGGCCTGATCGCGCCCCATCGTGGGCAGCGTGCCCGTCAGCACCAGCGTCTGGCCGGCCAGCGACCTGAGGCCCAGCTGCTCGGCGCCGCCTTCGGGCCAGGTGATGCCCACGGCGCGCAGGCGCTCGACGATCTCGCGGTGGTGCGGCTGGGCGAAGAACTGCTGCACGCTGTCGGCGACGATGGGGCCGACGTCGTTGACCTCGAGCAGCTGCTCGCGCGTGGCGTCCATCAGCGCGTCGAGCGTGCCGAAGCGGCGCGCCAGGTCCTTGGCCGTGCTCTCGCCCACGTGGCGGATGCCCAGGGCGTAGAGAAAGCGCGCCAGCGTCGTGTGCTTGCTCGTCTCGAGCGCCGCCACGAACTTGGCAGCGCTCTTGTCGGCCATGCGCTCCAGCGCCGAGAGCTTGGCCACGCCCAGCGTGTACAGCTCGGGCAGCGTGCGCACGAGGCCGGCGTCGACGAGCTGGTCCACCAGCTTGTCGCCCAGGCCCTCGATGTCCATGGCGCGCCGGCCGGCAAAGTGCAGCAGCGCCTGCTTGCGCTGCGCGGCGCAGTAAAGGCCGCCCGTGCAGCGGTGCTCCAGCGTGCCCTTCTCGCGCCGCACCGGGCTGCTGCACACCGGGCATGCGCGTGGCATGGCGAAGTTGGGCACGTAGGCCGCGCGGGCGCCGGGCATGCGGCCCACGACCTCGGGGATGACGTCGCCCGCACGCCGCACGATGACGGTGTCGCCCACGCGCACGCCCTTGCGGCGCAGCTCGAAGCGGTTGTGCAGCGTGGCGTTGCTCACCGTGGTGCCACCCACGAAGACGGGCTCCAGCTTGGCCACCGGCGTGAGCTTGCCGGTGCGGCCGACCTGGATGTCGATGCCGTTCAGGCGTGTGGCCTGCTCCTGCGCCGGGAACTTGTGCGCCACCGCCCAGCGCGGCTCGCGGCTCTTGAAGCCGAGCTGGCGCTGCCAATCAAGCCGGTCGACCTTGTAGACCACGCCGTCGATGTCGAAGGGCAGGGCGTCGCGCCCGGCCTCCACGGCGCGGTGGAAGGCCACCAGCTCGTCGGCGCCGACGCAGACGCGGCGGCGCTCGTTCACCGGCAGGCCCAGGCTTTGCAGCCAGCCCATCAGCTCGCTGTGGCGCGCAAAGGCCGGCGAGCCTTGTGACTCGCCCAGGCCGTAGGCGTAGAAGCTCAAGGGGCGCGAGGCCGTGACGGCCGGGTCGAGCTGGCGCACGGCACCGGCGGCGGTGTTGCGCGGGTTGACGTAAGTCTTTTCGCCGCGTTCGCGCTGGCGCGCGTTGAGCCGCTCGAAGGCGTCGCGGCGCATGTAGACCTCGCCGCGGACCTCCAGCACGGAAGCTGCGTTGCCTTGAAGCCTCAACGGGATCTGCCCGATCGTGCGGATGTTCTGCGTCACGTCCTCGCCCGTCTCGCCGTCGCCGCGCGTGGCGGCCTGCACCAGCACGCCCTGCTCGTAGCGCAGGTTGATGGCCAGGCCGTCGAACTTCAGCTCGGCGGCGTAGCTCACTGGCGGGGCGTCGTCGGCCAGTTCGAGCTCACGGCGCACGCGGGCGTCGTAGGCGCGGGCGCCCTCGGCCGTGGTGTCCGTCTCGGTCTGGATGCTCAGCATCGGCACGGCATGCCGCACCGGTGCCAGGCCCTCGAGCACCCGGCCGATCACGCGCTGAGTGGGCGAATCGGGAGTGCGCAGCGCCGGGTGCGCCTGCTCCAGGGCCTGCAGCTCGCTGAACAGGCGGTCGTACTCGGCGTCGGGGATCTCCGGGTCGTCGAGCACGTAGTAGCGGTGTGCGTGGAGGTGCAGCAGCGCGCGCAACCCGGCGGCGCGGCGCGCGGCGTCGTCGGGGGTCATGCGGCGGCCCTTGCCCTCAACTGAACAGCCGCCGCGCCGCCGGCGAGCCGGCCGGCAGGCCGAGCTGCTCAAGCCGTCCGTAGAGCTCGCCGATCTCGCGGCCTATGGTGTCGAAGGCGTGCAGGGTGATCGGCTGGCCATGGTCATCACAGGCCACGGCGTCGAGCTCGTCGCAGAGTTTCTTGGCCATCAGGTGCCAGGCCGGAAAGGGCTCGGCCGTGGCCGGCGTCTGGGGCACGTCGAGCGACAGCCACAGCTCGCGCAGCGCCGACGGCGCGGCGGTCTCGTCGGCGGCGGCCAAGGCGGCGTTGGCGTCCAGGGACAGCACCAGCACCGGCGGCGCGCCCTCCTCGTCGGCCGGCAGCACCCAGCGGCCGGGCACGGCCCCGGCCGTCAGACCGGCGCGTTGCGCCGCCTGCTGCACGAAACCCAGGCTCCAGGTCCCGTGCTCGCTGCGCAAGGTGATGGCCAGCTGCGCATCCAGCGGCGCGGCCAGGCTGTCGAGCTCGCGGGCGCGCGCCACCACCTCCAGCATGTCGGGCATGTCAGCGCGGGCGCCCAGGGCCTCGGCCAGGGCCTCGACCTTCTGCACGAACTCGGAATACTCGATCTCGTTGAGGGCCCCGCTGCGGCTGGCGAGCTGCACGCCAGCCTGCAGCTCGCCGTAGCGGCGTCCGGGGCTGACGGGCTCCCACTCGCCGGTCTCCGTGTCCAGCCCCTCGATGTAGAACGGCTTGCTGCCGGCGCGGCGCGACGGCGGCGCGTGCTGCAGCACCAGCTCGGCACTCACCGGCGCATCCAGCGCCATCGGCACCAGCGCGTCGATCAGCGCATCCAGCCGCGGCACGCGGCGCAAGGGTGCGGGGCGCAGCGCCCCCTCGGCGGCAGGCTGCGGCTCGCCGGGTGCGGTGACGGCACCCGGCTGCTCTGCCGCATCCAGCGGTGGATCGGCCCGCTCGTCGGTGGGACCGGCGGGCCAGCGCGGGTGGGCCTGGCCGGGCCGCGGTCGGGCGCGCCGCACGCGCCACCAGCCGTGCAGGACCAGCGCGAGGATCGCAGCGCCGGCGGCGAGGGCGAGTGCGGTGGTCAGCGTCACGGGGCGGGGCCTCTCATACGCTCAAGCCGCCTCGGCCATGCCCAGCGCGCTCAGCATGTCGACCGCCACGATGCGGCTGACGCCTTGCTCCTGCATGGTCACGCCGATGAGCTGCTCGGCCATCTCCATGGCGATCTTGTTGTGGCTGATGAACAGGAACTGCGTGCCCTGGCTCATCCGCGTCACGAGCTTGGCATATCGCTCGGTGTTGGCGTCGTCCAGCGGCGCGTCCACCTCGTCGAGCAGGCAGAAGGGCGCCGGGTTGAGCTGGAAGATGGCGAACACCAGCGCGATGGCGGTGAGTGCCTTCTCGCCACCGCTGAGCAGGTGGATGGTGCTGTTCTTCTTGCCCGGCGGCTGCGCCATCACCTGGACCCCGGCGTCCAGGATCTCCGTGCCCGTCATCACCAGCCGCGCCTGGCCGCCCCCGAACAGGCTGGGGAACATCTGGCCGAAGTGCTCGTTGACCTGGTTGAAGGTGCTGACCAGCAGGTCGCGCGTCTCGAGGTCGATCTTCGCGATGGCGTCCTCGAGCGTGCGGATGGCCTCGTTGAGGTCGGCGTTCTGCGCGTCGAGGAAGGTCTTGCGCTCGCGGCTGGTGGTGAGCTCGTCCAGCGCGGCCAGGTTGACCGCACCCAGCGCGTTGATCTCGCGCTGGATGCGGTCGATCTCGGTCTGCAGCCCCCAGAGCTTGACGCCACCGTCTTCGATGGTCCTGGCCAGCGCCTCAAGATCCACCGCCGCGGCGCTGAGCTGCTCAAGGTATTGCGCCCCGCCCAGCTGCGCGGCCTGCAGTTCGAGCTGCAGCTTGGTGATCTGCTCGCGCAGCGGCTCCAGGCTGCGTTCGAAGGCCAGGCGCTGCTCGTCGGCGCGCTTCAGCTGCGCGCTCAGGTCGTCGTAGGCGCTGCGCGCCAGGCCCAGGGCCTGCTCGCGTTCGAGCTTGACGGCCAGCGCACCCTGCAGCCCGCTCTGCGCCGCGGCGTCGTCGAAGCTGCCCAGTTCCAGCTGCAGCTGTTCGCCGGCCTGCACGTTGGCCCGCACCTGTGCGGCGGCGGTCTCGATGCCGCGCTGCAGCTCGGCCTGGCGCGCCACCAGCGTGCGGGCCTGGAAGCGCGCCTCCTGCGCCTGGCGTTCGAGTGCCCTTTGCTGCTCGCGCTGGTCGGCCAGCGCGCGCTCGGCGGCGATGACGGCGTCCTCGAGCTCGGCGTGCCTTTCCTGTGCGTGGGCCAGTTCGATGTCCAGCTCCTCGAAGCGCGCCTCGCCGGTGGCGCGGCGTTCTTCCAGTGACTCGAGCTGCGCGTCGATCTCGGCCAACTCCTCGGCCAGCTGGCTGTGGCGGCTGTTGGCGGCGTCAGCCAGTTGGCTCAGACGCAGCAGCTCCACGTGCAAGGTGTGTGCGCGCTGCTGCGCCTCGGCGGCCTCGCGGCGCACGGTGGCCAGGCGTTGGCTGGCGTCGGTGTAGGCGGCCTCCAGCCGCACCTGCTGGGCCCGCGACTCGTCGGCGATCAGGGCCTGCGCGCGCTGCTGGCGGTCGAGGTTCTCGATCTCCTGCGCACGGGCCAGCAGACCGGCTTGCTCGCTGTCGGGCGCGTAGAAGGCCACGGCGTGCGGGCTCACGGCGTGGCCCTCGCGGGTCATGATGACCTCGCCGTGCGTGAGCTGCGCGCGCTGCGCCAGTGCGGCGTCGAGCGAGTCGGCGGTGTAGACGCCCTCCAGCCAGTCCGACAGCAGGGCCTGCAGCGAGGCGTCGCCGAGCTGCAACTGCGCGGCCAGCGGCGGCAGCGTGCGGTGGGTGGGGGCGGGCTGGCCCGAGGGCAGGGCGTAGAACGCCAGCCGGGCCGGCGGCGCGTCGGCGCCGAAGGCGCGCACGTTGTCGAGCCGTCCCACCGCGAGCGCGTTCAGGCGCTCGCGCAGCGCAGCCTCCAGGGTCGTCTCCCACCCATTGGTGATGTGCACCTGCTTCCACAGGCCGGGCGCGCCGGCGAGACCGTGCTTCTCGAGCCAGGGCTTGAGCTTGCCCTCGGTCTGCACCTTGTCCTGCAGCGCGCGCAGCGCCGACAGCCGGGCGCCGATGTCGGTGAGCTTCGCGGCCTCTCGCGCGGCCGTCTCCTGCGCCGTGCGGCGCTGCTCGTCGAGCGCCGGCACCTGCTCGGAGAGCTCGGCCAGCCGCGCATCGGCCTCGTCGCGGCGTTCGGTGGCGGCGGCTTCGTCGCCGCGCAGGGCCTCGAGGCGCGCCATGTCGGGTGCGGTCAGGCCCTTGCGCTCGGCTTCCAGCCGCTCGCGCCGGGTCTTCAGGCCGCGGCTTTGCTCCTCGACGTTGCGGCTGTCTGCGGCCAGCAGCTGGATCTGCTGCTGCACCTCGGCGGCCTTGGCGCGCTGGGTGTTGGCGGTCTGCTGCGCGGCGCGCACGGCCTCTTCGGCATCGGGCAGCAAGCAGCCTTGATCCTCGGCCTGCGCGTGCAACATGTCGGCCTGCTCTTCGGCGCCCACGATGCGGTCGGCAATCTCTGCCAGCTCGGCCTCGGCCCCTTGCTGCCGGCCGGCCCACTGCGCATTCTGTGCCTGCAGCTCCGCCAGCCTCGCCTGCGCGCGCTGGCGGCCCTCGACGACGTAGCGGATGCGCTCCTCGAGCCGGCTCACCTCGAGCGCGGCCTGCGCCAGCTCGCCCTGGCGCGCGTGCAGCACGTCGTTGGCGGCGTAATGGGCCTGGCGCACCTGTTCGAGCTCGGCCTCGGTGTGGCGCAGCTCGGCCAGCCGCGATTCCAGCGCATTCGTGGCCTCGGCCGCCGCGGCCTGCACACGGGCCTCCTCGGCAGCGGCGTCTCGGTGCTTCAGGAACCACAGCTGGTGCAGCTTCAGCGTGCCGGCCTCCTGCAGGCCGCGGTACTGGGCAGCCACCTCGGCCTGCTTCTCGAGCTTGTCCAGGTTGCTGTTCAACTCGCGCAGGATGTCTTCCACCCGCGTGAGGTTCTCGCGCGTGTCCTTGAGCCGGTTCTCGGTCTCGCGGCGGCGTTCCTTGTACTTCGACACGCCCGCGGCCTCCTCGAGGAAGAGGCGCAACTCTTCGGGTCGGCTCTCGATGATGCGGCTGATGGTGCCCTGGCCGATGATGGCGTAGGCCCGCGGGCCGAGGCCGGTGCCCAGGAACACGTCCTGGACGTCGCGGCGGCGCACCGGCTGGTTGTTGATGAAGTAGCTGCTGGTGCCGTCGCGCGTGAGCGAACGCTTGACGGCGATCTCGGCGAAGGTGTTCCACTGGCCGCCGGCACGCGCCAGCGTGTTGTCGAACACCAGCTCCACGCTGGCACGGCTGGCCGGCTTGCGGTTGCCGCTGCCGTTGAAGATGACGTCCTGCATGGACTCGCCACGCAGCTCGGAGGCCTTGCTCTCGCCGAGCACCCAGCGCACGGCGTCCATGATGTTGCTCTTGCCGCAGCCGTTGGGCCCGACGACGCCCACCAACTGCCCGGGCAGCTGGAAGGTGGTGGGTTCGGCGAAGCTCTTGAAGCCCGAGAGCTTGATCTGCGTGAGGCGCATCGGGGGTGGCCGCTCCGCGCCACGGCCGTGCCGTGCGCAAGTGCTTGATTCTTAAAGGAAAAAGCGCTCCGACGAGGGGCGCTGACAGGGCCGGATGATACCATCGCGCCCGATGCCGCCCGCCCTGCACGACGTGCCCGCCACCCCCCCTGCCGCACCCCCGGGCACGGGCCGTCCGGCCTACCAGAAGTACGCGGTGCACGTGGCCGAAAGCCGCATCGACGGTCAGGGCGCGTTCGCCGACGAAGCCATCCCGCCGCGCCTGAAGATCGGCGAGATCCGCGGCGAAAGCATCAGCGTGGCCGAGGCGCGGATCCGCGCCACGCGGCACGAGCGCATCATGATCGTCGAGCTCTCCGAGAAAAAGGCCATCGACTTCAGCCGCAGCTCAGACCCGATGCGCTACACCAACCACAGCTGCCGGCCGAACGCGCGGCTCGTCATCCGCAACGGGCGGGTGGAGTTCTATGCGCTGCGGGCCATCGCGGCAGGCGAAGAAATCACCGTGGACTACGGCGAGACACACCACGAGGGCCGGCTGGCCTGCCTCTGCGGCGCACCGGGGTGCCGGGGCGCGCTGTAGCTACCCACGCGCTGCTTCAGCGTGTTGGCCAGGAAGGCCTGCCGCCGCTCGCTGCGCGGGTGCCTGAGCAGCTCGTCGGGGGCGCCCTCCTCCTCCATCCGGCCCTGGTGAAGGAACATCACGCGGCGGCTGACCGCGCGCGCGCAGCCCATGTCATGTGTCGCCACGATCATCGTGCGACCCTCGGCCGCCACGCCGCGCAGCACGCGCAGCACCTCGCCCACCAGCTCGGGGACCAGCGCCGAGTTCGGCTCGTCGAACAGCATGACCTGCGCCTGCATGGCCAGCGCCCGGGCGATGGCCACACGCTGCTGCTCGCCGCCCGACAGGTGCGCGGGGTGGGCTTTGCGCCGGTGCCACACGCCCACGCGCTGCCGGTGATGCTCGGCGCGCTCCAGCGCTTCGGCGCGGGTCGGGCCCAGCACCTGCATCGACGCTTCGATGACGTTGGCCACCGCCCTCAGCCACGCCGCCAACAGGGCGGCCGACCGATGCATCAACGGCTACTGCTTGTTCAATGAGCTGGTGCTGACGCTGGGCAACTCGTACTGGTCGGCGCACACCGACGACAGCTGTCTGCCCGGCACCGCGCCCCGCGAGGTGGAGGCCTACTCGCTGTGGGACCTGTCGGCGAGCTGGAAGGTGACGCGTTCGTTCACCCTGCGCGCCGGCGTGCTGAACCTGGCCGATGCCGAGCCGCCCTTCAGCAACCAGAGCTGCTGTTTCCTGTCGACCTACGACCCGACCTACGCCGACCCGCGCGGGTGCACGGTGTTCGTCAGCGCCAGGTACGCGTTCTGATCGACGGCGGGCCGGGCTAACATCCGCGGCGGCGCACGCAGGGCGCCACCGGATCCGCGGACAGGGCCGAGCCCACCTGCAGGCGCACCGCCGGTGCGCCGGCTTCTTCGCCACCGTCCTTCGTGCAGCCCGATGCCGCGGATCCCGGGCACCGATGCATGGAGAACACCGTGAGCGATTCCGCCCGAGAGTCAGGCCAACCCGGCCACCGCACCCCGCCGCAGCCCCGGCGCGTGCTGCCCGAGCACCCCGACGCCGACCAGCTGCGCCGCCAGGCGCGCGAGTTGCTGCGCGCCTGGCAGCAGGCCGACCCCGAGGCCCTGGCGCGCGCCGCGCCGCTCGCGCTGCCGCCGCCACCGCGGCTGGCGCAGGCGCAGCTCGTCATCGCCCGCGAGCTGGGCTTCGCCAGCTGGCCGAAGCTGCTGGACGAGGTCGAGCAGCGCCGGGCGCGGGCGCTGGACGATGCGGCCTTTGTCGAGCGCGTGCTCGTGCTGGCCCTGGGCCGGGGCTACGCCGCGCCGCGGCCGGCTCAAGCGCAGGCGCTGCTGCAGGCCCGGCCGGGTCTGCGCCACCCGGCGCTGCGCCTGGTGCAGGGCAATGCCGCCGGCGTCGACGCGCGCCACCCGCTGCCGCCCTGGAACGCCGAGCCGCTCGTGCTGGTGGCGTATTCGTCGCTGGCCACGCTAGACGCCACGCACGAGCACGCCCTGGACCGCGCCGCCGGGCAGTTGCTGGCGGCCGGCGCCAACCCCAATGCCGGCCTCGTCGACCCCGAGTTCCCCGAGCGCCCCTTGCCCGCGCTCTACGGCGCCGTGGCGCGCGCCCGCAGCGTCGCGCTGGTGCAGCGGCTGCTGGCCGCCGGTGCCGAACCCAACGACGACGAGTCGCTGTACCACGCCGTGGAGCAGGACGACCGCCGCATTGTCGCCGCGCTGGTGGCTGCCGGCGCGCGCTGGCCCGGCACCAACGCGCTGTTCCGCCAGCTCGACTTCGAGCCGTTGGCGCACCTGCAGCAGGTGCTGGCGCTCGGCGCCGATGCCAACGAGCACGCGCCCGGCCTTGAAGGCGGCGCGCGGCCGCTGCACCACGCCGTGCTGCGCGGCCGCTCGCTCGCCCACCTCGAGCTGCTGGTGGCGCACGGCGCCGACATCACGGCCACCGACGCCCACGGCCACTCGCTGGCCTGGCACGCCGCCCGTTCTGGCCGGCAGGACGTCCTGGCCTGGCTGGCCGCGAAGGGGCTGCGGCCGCCCGAGGGCCTGCACGAGCGTTTCCTGGCCGCCTGCGCCGCCGCCGACGAGCCCGCCGCCCGCACGCTGCTGGCCGAGCGGCCGGGCCTGATCGCCGCGCTCGCCCCCTGGGACCGCACGCTGCTGCCCGAACAGGCGCAGCGTGGCGCGATGGCCTCGGTGCGGCTGATGCTGGCGCTGGGCTGGCCGGTGGACGTGCCCGGCCCCTGGCGGGCCAGCGCCCTGAACCAGGCGGCCTTCCGCGGCGATGCCGCCATGGTGGCGCTGCTGCTGCGGCACGGGGCGCGCTGGCACGAGAAGAACGGCTACGGCGGCGACGCGCTGGGCAGCTGCCTGCATGCCGGCTGCCACGAGCCGGTGCCCGGTGGCGACTACGCGGAGGTGCTGCGGCTGCTGCTGGCCGACGGCGCGCCGCCTCCCGACGACGACGAGCTCACCGACGCGATGCGCGCGGTGCTCGCCGAACGAGGCCCGGCCTGAGCGTCACGCCCCCGCCTCAGCGGCCCAGCGTCGCGTCGAGCGCGTGGCCGAGCATCGCCATCACGTGGGCCTGCACCTGGCCCGGCACGCGCGGGGCCAGCTTCAGGTGGTCCATCACGTCGGCCTGCGTGAGCGTGGCCAGGCCGTGCAGAGTCGACCAGATGGCCATCGCGTCCAGGTCCACTTTTGTGCGCTGGGTGGCACTGGCGCCGTGCAGCCGACGCAGGACGACCCGAAGCACGTCGAAGGCATGCACGGCATCGGCCACCAGCGCCGGCCAGGCCTGGCCGTCCTCGGCCTGCGGCCAGGGCGTGCCGAACATCAGCCGGTACTCCAGCGGGTGCTTCGCGGCGAATCGCAGGTAGCGCTCGCCGAGTGCGGCCAGGTCGCGGCGCGCGCCGGGCTCGGGCGGCCGGTCGTCGAGGAAGGCCGCGAACTCGCGGAAGCAGCGGCGGATGAGCTCGGCCAGCAGGTGGTCGCGGCTCGGGTAGTGCTTGTAGGGCGCCTGGTGCGAGACGCCGAGCCGGCGCGCCACCTCGCGCAGGCTCAGCCGCTCGATGCCGTGCTCGGCGATGAGCGCCCGCGCCTCGCGGACGCAGGCGTCCTTGAGCTCGGTGGGCGGGGCGTCGACGGGCGGCATGGCAGCGATGGCCGGATGCTACGCGCCGGTCTGGCGGGGGCGGTGAGTTGACAGTGTCAACCCTGGCGTGAGACGATGCGCCCATGACCCGTGATGACGCCGCCTCTTCCGCCCGGCCCTCACCCGGCCGCCGCCGCTTGGCGGGGGCGCTGGTCGCCGCCGGCGCGCTGGCGCCGGCCTGGCTGGGTGGCTGCGCTGCCTTCGACTACCGGGCCGCCGACGCCCCCGAGGCGCTGGGCGCGCTGACGCCGCTGCAACCCCGCCCGCGGCTGGCGCTGGTGCTCGGCAGCGGTGGGCCGCGCGGTTACGCCCACCTGGGTGTGCTGCGTGTGCTTGAGGAGGCCGGCATCGTGCCCGACCTGGTGGTGGGCAGCAGCGTCGGTGCCCTGATCGGCACCTTCTGGGCCAGCGGGCTGTCGGCGGCGCAGCTCGACGCGCTGTCGCTCAGCGGCGGGCCGCTGACCGTCTTCGACCCCTGGCCTTTCGCCGACCGCGGCTGGATCATCGGGCAGCGCCTTCAGGACTATGTCAACACGGGCGTGCAGGGTAGGCGCCTGGAGGACCTGCCGCGCCGCGTCATCGTGGCGGCCACGCGGCGCAGCGACAAGGCACCGTTCTACTTCATGCGGGGCCATGCCGGCGTGGCCGTGCGCGCGTCGGGCGCGGTGCCTGGCATCGTCTCGCCGGTCGGCATCCAGGGGGTCGAGTACGAAGACGGCGACGAGTCGCTGCCGCTGCCGGTGTCGGCGGCTCGCGCGGCGGGTGCGCGCTGGGTCATCGCGGTGGACGTGTCGGTGCGCGCGGGGGCCACGCCGGCCACGGCCACGGCGGCCCAGCGCGAGCGCGACCGGCGCCGCCGCGCGCGCATCGACGGCGAGGCGGCGCAGGCCGACTTTCTGCTCCACCCCGACCTCGCCTACGACGCCGGCCCTTGGCGCAGCTACTTTCTCGACTCGCGCCAGCGTGGCGAGGCCTACGCCCGCGAGCGGCTGCACGCGCTGCGGGCGGCCTTGCCGTCGGGTCTTTTGTCGGCATGAGCGTCGCCATACCGGTCGAGTCGCTGTTCGGCGCCGTCAGCACCGCGGCGCTGCTGGGCTGGTTGCTGCTCATCCTGGGGCCGCGCCGGCCCTGGGCGCGGTGGCTCATCGGCGGCGGCGTGGTCGGCAGCCTGTGCCTCGTCTATGCGGTGCTCGCGATGGCCTTCTTCTTCACGGTGCCCGGCGGCGGCTTCGGCACGTTGGCCGAGGTGATGCGCCTGTTCACCGTGCCCGAGGTGGCGCTGGCCGGCTGGGTGCACTACCTGGCCTTCGACCTGGCGGTGGGCCTGTGGATCGCGCGGCGGGCCGACGCCGAGGGCGTGTCGCGCTGGCTGCAGGCGCCGGTGTTGGGCGTGACCTTCATGTTCGGCCCGCTGGGCCTGCTGATGGGAGCGGCGGTGCTGGCGCTGCGACGCCGGCGGGGGACGGCGGCATGACGCCGGCCGAGTTCGACGCGCGCCGCGCCGCGCTGCACATCGCACTGGCCTGCGGCGTGTTGGCGCTGCCCACGCTGGGCGCATTGGCCGTCGACGCGCGGCAGCTCTCCGGCGTGAGCGTGTGGGCCAAGCCGCTCAAGTTCCAGGTCTCGCTGGCGCTGCACTGGGCCACGGTGGCGCTGCTGCTGAGCCTGCTCGACCCCGCACGTCAGGGGCTGCCGCTGGTGCGCTGGGCGCTGCGCATCGGTGCCTTCGCCACGCTGGTGGAGCTCTTGTACATCGTGCTGCAGGCCGCGCGAGGGCGCGCCTCGCACTTCAACAACGACACCTGGCTCGAGGCCTTCCTCTACACGGCGCTCATGGGCACTGGCGCACTGCTGATCGTGGCCACCACCGCAGCGGTGGGCGTGGCGCTGTGGCGCCACCCGCGCGAGCGACCGAACGCGGACCGGCGCGATTCGCTCTGGCTGGGCGCCGTGCTCGGCCTGCTGGGCGGCAGCATCGCCACGCTGTTGGTGGCGGTGCCGCTGTCCAGCGGTGTCATCGCCGGCCCTGGGCCCTGGGTGGGTGGCGTGCCCGGCAACGGCGCGGGGCTGCCGTTGCTGGGCTGGTCCACGACGGGCGGCGACCTGCGCGTGCCGCACTTCGTGGCCACGCACTTGGTTCAGGCGCTGCCGCTGGCCGGCTGGCTGATGGCGCGCGGCGCCGCGGCCGGGCACTGGCCGACGCGGCGTGCGCGGGCCGGCGTCTGGGCAGCTGCGGCGCTGGGCTTCGGGCTGGTGGCCTTGACGATGGCCCAGGCCGTGTCGGGCCAGCCGCTTCTGGCGCTCGGCGACGGCCCGGCGAGCTGATTGCGGACCCGCACCTTGCCAGGAGGGCGTCACCGCGGGCCCATCACCGCTGCTCACGCTCCTGGCGCGGCATGCCCTGGGCAAGCAGGCCTTCGAGCGCCTGCCGCAGTTCGGCGGCGCTGGCCGGGCCGTGCATCGTGCGCACCGGGATGCCGGCCTCCGAGAACAGAACCACCGTGCCGCTGATGGCCTGGTGGCGCTTGCCGAATGCCTGGCCGTCCGGTGCTCCCAGCGCTGCCACGAGGAACTGCACGCGGTCGCGGTAGGCCGGCCGCAGGGTGTCGAGCATGGCCATGACCTCCATGCCACCCATCGTCTGGATGTCGTAGGCCAGGACCGCGGCCGGGCGGCCCTGTCCTATGCGCGTGAGGTCGGTGGAGTAGGGGCCGCGGGGCAACTGGCTCCAGATGAGGGCGCTGACCAAGCCGGCCAAGAGGGCCAGGATCGCCCACTTGGCGAACCTCGGCCGAGCGCGGGACGGGGTGGGGGAAGGGGCGGACGTCACGGGTGGTGCCGATGCGTTGAGGGAAGAAGAAAACCTGCGGCGGGTGCGTGGCCTGCTCGCTGACCGTACTTTCAAAGTGGTTGTAAACCCTGCCGCCAGCACTGCCGAAGCGCCCTGGCCATCCGCGCGCCGCCTAGAATTTTGAGGCTCCACCTACCGGGAACGCGTTTGCACGTTCTTCGCCCGTGGCTGCAGCGGGGATGTGGGCCGCTTTCCCCTGCAGTGAACAAGCCCTTCTCCGAAGATGGATTCCCGAACGGCGCCCTGGCTTGCGGCGGATGAGCTGGCCTGCGAACGCGGCGAGCGGCTGCTGTTCCGGCACGTCCGCTTCGGGCTGGCTCCGGGGCAGGTGCTGCTGGTGCAGGGCGGAAACGGTCAGGGCAAGACGAGCCTGCTGCGGCTGCTGGCCGGGCTGGGGCGGCCGGATGCGGGCCAGGTGCTCTGGCGTGGCGAGCCGATCGGGCGCTGTCGCGACCTTTACCACCGCGAGATGGCCTATCTCGGTCACGCCAACGGCATCAAGGACGAACTCGGACCTGCGGAGAACCTGCGCTTCAACGACGGTCTGCAAGGCCGCGCCTTCGATGCCGACCGCGCCCTGGAGACCCTGAAGCGACTGGGTCTTTCACGCTGCCTCGATCTGCCTTGTCGCGCCCTGTCATTCGGACAGCGGCGCCGCGTGGCGCTGGCGGCGCTGCTGCTGGCCGGTGCGCGGCTGTGGATCCTCGACGAGCCGCTCACCGGCCTGGACGTGCACGCGGTGGCCCAGGTGGAAGGACTGATCCTCGATCACCTTCAGGCCGGTGGTCTGGTGGTGGCCACGACGCACCAAGCGCTGAACCTGGCCGGTGTTGATGTGCAGCTCATGCAACTTGGCCCCACTGCGCCGATGCGCAGCGCCGCTGCGCAGACCCCTTGACCATGGGCCACTTCCTGCTCAGCGTGGTGCGCCGGGATCTCACCATCGCGGCCCGTCGCCGTGGCGACTGGCTCACGGCGCTGGTCTTCTTCGTCCTGGTGAGCAGCCTGTTCCCTCTGGGTGTGGGCCCCGAGCCGCAGCTGCTGCAGCGCATCGGACCGGGCGTGCTGTGGGTGGCGGCGACGCTGGCTTCGCTGCTGTCGCTGGCGCGGCTGTTCGAGGACGACCACCGCGACGGCAGTCTCGAGCAGATGCTGCTGTCGCCTTCGCCCCTGGTGCTGCTGGTGTTGGGCAAGGTGCTGGCGCACTGGCTGGTGTACGGCCTGCCGCTGCTGCTGATCACGCCGGTTCTGGGTCTTCAGTTCAACTTGCCCGCCGAGGCCATCGGGGTGCTGGTGCTGTCGCTGTTGATCGGCACGCCGATCCTGTCCTTGCTCGGCGCGGCCGGCGCGGCACTGACCCTGGGCCTGCGCGGCGGCGGCGTGCTGATCACGCTGCTGGTGCTGCCGCTGTACACGCCGGCCCTCATCTTTGGTGCCGGCGCGGTGGGCGGCATCCTTTCCGGCACCGGGGCTGAAGCGCACTTGTCCTTGCTGGGTGCCTTCTTTCTGGTGTCATTCACCGTCGCACCGTGGATCGCGGCCGCGTCGCTGAAAGTCTCGCTCGGATGAACCTGTATCACTACGCCTCGCCCACGACCTTCTACCGCCTGGCGGGCCACGTCGTGCCCTGGCTGGCGTGGACGGCCGGCATCCTGGCGGTGTGCGGCCTGTACATCGGCTTCTTCGTCGCGCCCACCGACTTCCAGCAGGGCGAGGCCTACCGCATCATCTTCATCCACGTGCCCGCGGCCTGGATGGGCATGCTGATCTACGTCGTGATGGCTTTCTGGGGCGCCATCGGCCTGGCGTTCAACGCGCGCTTGGCCTTCATCATGATGCGGGCCCTGGCGCCCACCGGCGCCCTGCTGACCTTTGTCGCCCTGTGGACGGGCGCCGTCTGGGGCAAGCCGATGTGGGGCACCTGGTGGGTGTGGGACGCCCGCCTGACCTCCACGCTGATCCTGCTGTTCCTGTACCTGGGCACGCTGGCGCTGTGGTCGGCGATCGAGGACACCCGGCGCAGCGACCGCGCGGGCGCGCTGCTCACGCTGTTCGGCGTCGTCAACGTGCCGATCATCCTGTTCTCGGTGGTGTGGTGGAACACGCTGCACCAGGGCTCGTCGATCGGCGTGACGCACGCGCCGCGCATGGCGGCCGTGATGATGGCCGGCGTGCTGACGATGACGGCAGCCGCCTGGATCTACTCGATCGCCGTGACCCTGGCACGGGCGCGCCGGATCATCCTGGAGCGCGAGCGCAAGACGGAATGGGTGCAGAAGATCCTGGCACAGGAGGCCTGAGGTGGAGTGGGCAAGCTGGTCTGAGTTCTGGAACATGGGCGGGCGCGGGTTCTTCGTGTGGAGCGCGTTCGGCGTGACGGCGGTGTGCGTGGCAGCCGAGCTGGTGGTGCTGCGGCGCGCGGCCCGCTCATCAAGGCGCCGCCTGGAGCGCCTGCAGCGCTGGGACGCTGCACCCGAGGGCGTGGAGCCATGAAGCCCCGTCACGCGCGTCTGGCACTCATCGCGCTGGCGCTGGCGGCCCTGGCCGGTGCCACCGCGCTGGTGCTCAACGCCTTCCAGTCCAACCTCGTGTTCTTCTTCTCGCCCTCTGACGTGCACCAGGGCAAGGCGCCGGTGGACCGGGTGTTCCGCATCGGCGGCCTGGTGCAGGCGGGCAGCGTGCAGCGCGAGCCCGACGGGCTGACCACGCGTTTCGTGGTCACCGACACGGCGCGCGTCATCCCGGCCGTCTACACCGGCATCCTGCCGGACCTGTTCGCGGAGGGCAAAGGCGTGGTGGCCGACGGCAAGCTCGGCAGCGACGGCCTGTTCAAGGCCGAGCGTGTGCTGGCCAAGCACGACGAGAACTACATGCCGCCCGAAGCCGCCCACGCGCTGGAAAAGGCCAAAGAGGCCGGCAAGACGCTCAAGTCCTACTGACCGCGCGCCCGGCCCGACAGCCCGGCCAAACAGGAAGCCCATCCATGATCCCGGAGATTGGTACTTTCGCGCTGATCCTCTCGCTGCTGCTGGCGCTCGTCCAGGCCGTGCTGCCGCTGGCCGGCGCGCAGCGCGGCAGGCTCGCCTGGATGGCGGTGGCCCGGCCGGCGGCCTGGGGCCAGTTCAGCTTCACGCTGATCGCCTACGGGTGCCTGGTTCATGCGTTCCTGAGCAACGACTTCACCGTCATCAATGTTGCGAGCAACTCTTACTCCGAGCTGCCGGCCTTCTACCGGATCACCGCCACCTGGGGCTCGCACGAGGGCTCGCTGCTGTTCTGGTCGCTCATCCTGGCCGGCTGGACGGTGGCGGTGGCCGCGTTCTCGCGGGCGCTGCCCCTGGAGATGGTGGCGCGTGTGCTGGGGGTCCTGGGGCTGATCTCGGTCGGCTTCCTGTCGCTGCTGCTGCTCACCTCGAGCCCCTTCCTGCGCCAGTTTCCGGGCCCCGCCGAGGGCAGCGATCTGAACCCGCTGCTGCAGGACTGGGGCATGATCATCCACCCGCCCATGCTCTACATGGGTTACGTCGGCTTCGCGGTGGCGTTTGCCTTTGCGGTGGCGGCGCTGCTGTCGGGCCGGCTCGACGCCGCCTGGGCCCGCTGGTCGCGGCCCTGGACGACGGTGGCCTGGGCCTTCCTGACCTTCGGCGTGGCGCTGGGCAGCTGGTGGGCCTACCGCGAACTCGGCTGGGGCGGCTGGTGGTTCTGGGACCCGGTTGAGAACGCCTCCTTCATGCCCTGGCTGGCCGGCACGGCGCTGATGCACTCGCTGGCGGTGGCCGAGAAGCGCGGGGCCTTCAAGGCCTGGACGGTGCTGCTGGCGCTGCTGACCTTCTCGTTGTCGCTGCTGGGCACCTTCCTCGTGCGCTCGGGTGTGCTGTCGTCGGTGCACGCCTTCGCGGTCGATCCCGGGCGTGGCGCCTACATCCTGGGCTTCATGGTGGTGGTGGTGGGCGGCTCGCTGGCCCTGTTCGCCTGGCGCTCGCCGCGCATGATTGCCGGCGGCGCCTTCACCTGGTTCTCGCGCGAGTCGCTGCTGCTGGCCAACAACGTGGTGCTCATGGCCTCGGTGGCGGCGGTGCTGCTGGGCACCTTGTACCCGCTGTTCATCGACGCGCTTGGCCTGGGCAAGCTGTCGGTGGGCCCGCCGTACTTCAACGCCGTGTTCGTGCCGCTCATCACCCCGGCGCTGTTCCTCATGGGCGTGGGCCCGCTTTTGCGCTGGAAGGGCGACAGCCTGCCCGACATCGCCGTGCGCCTGAAGTGGGCGCTGGGTGTCGCGCTTGCCACCGGCCTGCTGCTGCCGCTCACGCTCGACGGCTACCAGCCCTGGGCTGCGCTGGGCCTGGCGTTGTCGATCTGGATCGCGCTCACGGTGCTGATCGCGTTCCGCGAGCGTGTGAAGTCGCTGCGCCAGCTGGCCAGCCTGCCGCGGGCTTTCTGGGGCATGCACCTGGCCCACCTGGGTCTGGCCGTGGGCGTGGCCGGCATCACCATGGTGGTGAACTACGAGCAGGAGCTCGACGTGCGCATGAACGTCGGCGACCAGGCCCAGATGGCCGGCTACACGCTCACGTTCATGGGCGTGGAGCAGGTCGAGGGGCCCAACTTCCGCGCCACGCGCGGCAGCGTGGTCGTCAAGGAGGACGGCGACAAGCAGTTCACGCTGCGCCCCGAGAAACGCATCTACAACGCGTCGGGATCGGTGATGACCGAGGCCGCCGTGCGGCCCAGTGCCTTCAGCGATCTGTACGTGTCGCTGGGCGAGCCGCTCAACCCCGAGCTCACGACCTGGGCGGTGCGCCTGTACCACAAGCCCTTTGTCAACTGGTTGTGGCTGGGCGCGCTGCTCATGGTGGTGGGCGGTTTCCTGGCCGCGTTCGACCGCCGCTACCGGGTGGGCACCCGCGAGCGCGTGCCCGCCCGTGCTGCTGCCGCGCAAGGAGCCTGAGCCATGAAACGCTGGCTGCCGCTGGGCATCTTCCTCGTCCTCATCGGCTTCTTCTCCAAGGGCCTGTTCCTCAACCCGCGCGAGGTGCCCTCGCCGCTGATCGGCCAGCCTGCGCCCGCCTTCAGCCTGCCCGTGGTGGGCGACGCCCAGCGGGCCTTCAGCCCGGCCGACTTGAAAGGCCAGGTCTGGCTGCTCAACGTGTGGGCGCCGTGGTGCGTGTCGTGTGTGCAGGAGCACAAGTTCCTGATGGCGCTGGCGCAGAGCCGCAGTGGGCCGCCCATGGTCGGACTCAACTGGAAGGACCGCAACCGCGACGCGGCGCGCTTGCTCGCGCGCACGGGCAACCCCTACGTGGCGGTGCCCGACGACCCGTCGGGCCGCGCCGGCATCGACTGGGGCGTCACGGGCACGCCCGAGACCTACCTCATCGACCGCGACGGCATCGTGCGGCTCAAGCACGTGGGCCCGATCGATCCCGCGGTGTGGCAGCGCAAGTTCGTGCCCAAGCTCAAGGCGCTCGGCGCATGATGCGGATCGCCCTCGTGCGGCTCGGGCTCGCCGTGCTGCTGGGCACGGCGCCCTTGGCCCAGGCGGCCGGCCCCGCCGCCGTGGCCGCCGCGCCAGCATCACCCCCGATGGCGCAGCCTCTGTACGCCGACGTGGCCATCGAGGCGCGCCTGACCGCGCTCTCGCGCGAGCTGCGCTGCGTGGTCTGCCAGAACGAGGCGCTGGTGGACTCTCCCGCCGAGCTGGCCGGTGCCATGCGCCAGGAGATCCGCGACCTGATGAAGGCCGGCAAGACCGACCAGGAAGTGATCGACTTCCTGACCGCCCGCTACGGCGACTTCGTGCTCTTCCGCCCGCCCTTCAAGCCGCTGACCTACCTGCTGTGGGCCGGACCCTTCGTGTTCCTCGCGCTGGGCGGGCTGGTGTGGTTCGTGGCCCTGCGTGCGCGCCGCACGCTGAAGGCCGCCCCCGTGAACCCTGCGCAGCTGGCCGCCGCGGCCCGCCTGCTGGACGACAAGCCATGAACGAGTTCTGGGCCGTGGCCCTCTTCCTGGCCGTGGCCGTGCTGGGCCTGGCACTGGCCCTGGCCTTTGTGTTGCCCTTCCTGATGCGCCAGCGCAGCGCCGAGCCCCAGGCTGTGGCCCGCCGCGACGTGAACATCGCGCTCTACCGCGACCAGATGACGGACCTCAAGGCCGAGCTGTCCTCGGCGGGACTGTCGCCCGAGCAGTACGCGGCCAACAAGCTCGAGCTCGAGATCCGCGCGGCCGAGGACGCGCTGCTGCCCGAGGACAGCCCGCCCCCCACGACGCCGAGGGCGCAGGCGCCCAGCCGCAAGCTGGGCATCGCGCTGGCGGCGCTGCTGCCGGTGGCGGCCTTCAGCCTGTACTTCTGGCTCGGCAACCCCGCCGTGCTGACCGCCATCGCCAACGCGCCCGATGCCGCGCAGGCCCAGGCCGAGCCGAGCCCGGAAGAGATCGCCGGGATGATCCAGACGATCGAGGCGCGAACCCGCAGCCACCCCAGCGACGGCACGGCCTGGGAAGCCCTGGCCATGGCCAACGTGCTGGCGGCGCGCTGGCCCGAGGCGGTGCAGGCCTACACCAAGGCCCACGAGCTGCTGCCCGAGAAGCCGTCGGTGCTGGTGGGCTACGCCGAGTCGCTGGCGATGTCGGCCAACCAGGTGCTCACGGGCCGACCCATCGAGCTGGTCAACCAGGCCCTGCAGCTGGACCCGGGCCACGCCAAGGGCCTCCAGCTCGCCGTCATCCACGCCTACCAGACGCAGAACTACACCCAGGCCATCGCCTACATCGACCGCCTGGGCCGCCAGGCGCCGCCCGATTCGGACTATGCGCGCGAGTTGAAGGCCATGCGCGACGACGCCCAGCGCCGCGCGCTGGCGCTGGCCGGTGGCGGCGCGGCGGGCGCGACCCCGGGTGCAACCGCGCCTGCGGCTGCAGGTGCCACCACGGCCGCCGCCGCCGGCGTGCAGCCGGCCCGGCCCGCGGCCAGCGTCTCCGGCCAGGTCGACGTGGCCGAGGCCCTCAAGCCGCGCATCAGCGCCCAGGCCACGCTCTTCGTGCTGGCCCGCTCCGCCGCCGGAGGCCCGCCGCTGGCGGCGGCGCGTGTGCCGCTGGGGCCCCTGCCGCTGGCGTTCAGGCTCGACGACAGCATGGCCATGATGGCGGGCCACCTGCTGTCGTCCCAGCGCGAGGTGGTGCTCGTGGCCCGCATCTCGGCCTCGGGCAACCCGATCGCCCAGCCGGGCGATCTGGAAGGCCGGCTCGAGGGTGTGCGCGTCGGCGCCGAGGGCGTGCGCCTGGTGATCGACCGCGTGCTGCCCTGAGAGCCTGAGTCTTTCGCGCATGCCCGCTCATCACCCCAGAACGCGCCGGGATCGGCCACGTTCTGGCGCGCTGCCCGGGCACGCCCGAAAACCTCGCAGGTTCTGAGCGCGCGGCGCGGGGGCTTCAACGCGGCATCAGGCCGCGCAGCCGGTACAGCGCTTCCAGCGCCTCGCGCGGGGTGAGCGCGTCGGGATCGATGCGCGCCAGCTCGGCCTCGACCGCGCTCGGCTCGGCGGCCGGCGCGGCCGGCGCGGGCGCGAACAGGTCCACCTGCTCGCGGCCCTGCTCGGCCTTGGCCTCCAACGCCTCGAGCGTGGCGCGCGCCTGGCGCACCACCGCGGCCGGCATGCCCGCCAGCCGCGCCACCTGCACGCCGTAGCTGCGGCTGGCGGGGCCGGGCTCCAGCTGGTGGAGGAAGACGATGTCGTGGCCGCTTTCCACTGCGCCCACGTGCAGGTTGATGGCGCGCTCGTGCCGGGCGGGGAACTCCGTGAGTTCGAAGTAGTGGGTGGCGAACAAGGTGAACGAGCGGTTGCGGTCGTGCAGATGCTGCGCGATGGCACCGGCCAGCGCCAGACCGTCGAAGGTGCTGGTGCCGCGCCCGATCTCGTCCATCAGCACCAGGCTCTCTTCCGTGGCGCCGTGCAGGATGGCGGCGCCCTCGGTCATCTCGACCATGAAGGTGCTCTGTGCGTTGGCCAGGTCGTCGCTGGCGCCGATGCGCGTGTGGATGGCGTCGATGGGCCCGAGCCGGCAGGCCGTGGCCGGCACGAAGGATCCCATGCTCGCCAGCAGCACGGTCAGCGCGACCTGGCGCATGTAGGTGCTCTTGCCGCCCATGTTGGGGCCGGTGATGACGAGCATGCGGGTCTTCGCGTCGAGCCGGCAGTGGTTGGCGATGAAGGGGCTGGCCTTTCCGTTCAGGCCGGCTTCGGCGAGCCGTGCCTCCACCACCGGGTGGCGGCCGGCCTCGATGTCGATGCAGGGGTAAGGCACGAAAACCGGCCGGCACCACCCGAGCGTGGCGGCGCGTTCGGCCAGCGCGGCCAGCGCATCCAGCGTCGCCAGCGCCAGGGCCAGGCCCTGCAGCGTGGCGAGAAACGGCTGCAGGGCGTCCAGCAGCTGCTCGTACAGCCACTTCTCGCGCGACAGCGAACGCTCCTGTGCCGACAGCGCCTTGTCCTCGAAGGCCTTGAGCTCGGGCGTGATGTAGCGCTCGGCGCCCTTCAGCGTCTGGCGGCGGCGGTACTCCACCGGCACCTTGTCGAGGTAAGAGCCGGTCACCTCGATGTGGTAGCCGTGCACCTTGTTGAACTGCACGCGCAGGTTGGGGATGCCGGTGCGCGCGCGCTCCCGCGCTTCCAGCGCCAGCAGGAAGGCGTCGCCGTGCTGGGCGATGGTGCGCAGCTCGTCGAGCTCGGCGTCGAAGCCCGCCGCGATGACGCCGCCGTCGCGCAGCAGCGCCGCGGGTTCCGGGGCGATGGCGGCCAGTGGCGCGTCCAGCACGGGCTCGGCGGCCAGCGCGGCATGCAGCCGGGCGAGCAGCGTGCCGGCCTGCTTGCCCGAAGCCGGTGTGCGCGCGGCGATTTCGGGCAGCAGCGCCAGGGTCTGGCGCAGGCCGGCCAGCTCGCGCGGGCGCACCTGGCGCAAGGCGATGCGCGCGGTGATGCGCTCGACATCGGCCACGCCGCGCAGCGCCCCGCGCAGCGGCTCGGTGGCTTGGCCCGCGTGCAGCGCCGCGATGGCCTCGTGGCGCTCGCGCGCCGCTGTGCGTTCGCGCGCCGGGTGCGTGAGCCAGTGGCGCAGCCGCCTGCTGCCCATGCCGGTGCGGCAGGTGTCGAGCAGGCTCAGCAACGTAGGCTGGTCTTCGCCGCGCAGCGTCTGCACCAGCTCCAGGTTGCGCAGGGTCTGCGGCGGAAGCTCCATGAGCTCCTGCCCGCGCGGCACGGCCAGCGTCTGCACGTGGGCCAGGGCTTGGCCCTGGGTGTGTTCGGCGTAGGTCAGCAGCGCGGCGGCGGCAGCCTGCGCGGCCGTCAGCTCCTGCGCGCCGAAGCTCTGCAGCGAGGCCACCTTGAGCTGCCCGCACAGCTTGCGCTGGCCCAGAGCGGCATCGAACTGCCAGGCCGGGCGGGCGGATTTCGCCGCGCGCAGTGCCGCGGCGGCATCGGGCAGCGGGCTGCCGTCGTGCAGGAGCTCGGCCGGTGCCAGGCGGGCCAGCCAGCCGGGCAATTCGCGCTCACTGCACTCCGTGAGGCCCAGTTGGCCGCCGGACAGGGTCAGCCAAGCCAGACCCCATGCGCCCCGTTCACGGCCCCGTTCGCGGTGCAGCGCCAGCAGCAAGGTGTCGGCACGCTCGGCCATCAACTCGCTGTCGGTGACGGTGCCGGGCGTGACGACGCGGGTGACCTTGCGCTCGACCGGCCCCTTTTGGGATCCGGCCGTGGCGACATCGCCCACCTGCTCGGCCACCGCCACCGCCTCGCCGAGCTTGATGAGCCGGCCGAGGTAGGCCTCCACCGCGTGCACCGGCACCCCGGCCATCACCACCGGATGGCCGGCGCTGGCGCCGCGAGAGGTGAGGGTGATGTCGAGCAGCCGGTGCGCCTTGTGCGCGTCGTCGTAGAAGAGCTCGTAGAAATCGCCCATCCGGAAGAACACCAGCGTGTCAGGGTGTTCGGCCTTGATGCGCAGGTACTGCGCCATGAGCGGGGTATGGGCCGAGAGGTCGCCCTTGAGCAGCTCGGCGGTGGTGATGGTCTGTGCCATGGCGGGCGCGATGGTAGGCCACCCAGGGAGGCGGTCAGCTGCTGTCGCGGCCGCGGCTGGCTGTGAACTTTTTGACTCTTGGGCGCTTAGCGAGTCCGCATCCGGTGTGAAGAGCCGGTGTGAAGAGCCGGTGTGAAGCTGAAGTTCCCCGCCCCAACGTAAGGCGTGGCTGAGCCAAGTACCTGTCACGACTCACAATTTCGGCCCTTCCGGGCCTTTTTTGTGCCTGACTGTGTAGTCACTAAAACGTGTTGCTTCTGTGCGCCTTCTGAGGCAGAATTGCCAGCATGGCATCCCGCACAGGAACCGCTCACGTCGTCACCACCAAGCGGGCGTACAAGGACAAGGTCTACTTCACCCACCTGCTGCGCCGCAGCTACCGCGAAGACGGCAAGGTCAAGAACGAAACCCTGGGCAACCTGTCCCACCTGCCCGATGCGCTGATCGACATCATCCGGCGCTCGCTACAGGGCGAGACCTTCGTTCCCGCCTCCCAGGCCTTCGAGGTTTTGCGCTCCCGCGCTCATGGCCACGTGCAGGCCGTCGCTGTGGCCATGCAGCGTCTGGGGCTGGCCTGGGTGATCGCCTCCACGCCCAGCCGTGAACGCGACCGGGTGCTGGCCATGGTGGCCTCGCGCATCGTGCAACCCGACACCAAGCTGGCCACCTCCAGGCGCTGGCACAGCTCGACCCTGGCCGAGGACTTCGGCGTTGCTGACGCCACCGAGGACGATCTGTATGTCGCCATGGATTGGCTGCTGACGCGCCAGGACGCCATCGAGAAGAAGCTCGCCGCACGTCACCTGCGCGAGGGTGCATTGGTGCTGTACGACTTGTCTTCGAGTTACTTCGAGGGCAGCACCTGCCCGTTGGCCAAGCGGGGCTACAGCCGCGATGGCCGGCCCGGCACGTTGCAGGTCAACTACGGGCTGCTCACCGATGCGCGTGGCTGCCCTGTGGCCGTCTCGGTGTTCGAGGGCAATACGTCGGACAGCCTGACCTTCCTGCCCGCCGTGCAGCGTGTGCGCGAGCGCTTCGGCCTGGCGCAGGTGGTGATGGTGGGCGACCGCGGCATGGTGTCGCAAAAGGCCATCGACGAGCTTCGCGGCCAAGGCGGCATCGACTGGATCACAGCGCTCAAGAGCGTCTCGATCCGCTCCCTGGTCGAGCAGGGCCATCTGCAGCTGGGCTTGTTCGATCAGCGCAACCTGGCCGAGATCACGTCGCCCGACTATCCCGGCGAGCGCCTGGTAGCCTGCCGCAACGACGCCCTGGCCAGGCTGCGGGCGCACAAGCGTGAGAGCCTGCTGCAGTCCACCGAGGCCTTGCTGGGCCTGGTCAAGGCCAGCGTGGATGCGGGCCGGCTCACCGGGCAGGACAAGATCGGCGTGCAGGTGGGCAAGATCATCAACCGCCACAAGGTGGCCAAGCACTTCGAGCTGAGCATCGGAGATGCGGCGTTGAACTGGGCGAGAAGGCAAGACGCCATCAACGCCGAGGCGGCGCTGGACGGGCTGTATGTCATTCGCACCTCACTGGACGCCAAGCGCATGGACGCACCGGATTGCGTGCGCAGCTACAAGGCCCTGTCCAACGTGGAGCGGGCGTTCCGATCATTGAAGACGGTGGACCTGAAGGTGCGGCCCATCCACCATCGGTTGGCCGACCGGGTGCGCGCGCACATCCTGCTGTGCATGCTGGCGTTCTACGTCGAGTGGCACATGCGCGAGGCCTGGCGCGAGCTGATGTTCGCCGACACCGATCAGGCCGCCAAGGCCACGCGCGATCCAGTAGCGCCAGCCATGCGCTCGGCTTCGGCAAGCGCCAAGGCTGCATCGAAGGTGCTCGAGGACGAGCAGCCTGCGCATAGCTTCGCAACCCTGATGGCAGAGATGTCCACCCTCGTGCGCAACACCTGCCGCGCACCGAGCGCTGGCGCAGATGCGCCAACCTTCGAGGTGCTCACCACCGCCACGGCACACCAACAGCGCGCCATGGCGCTGATACAGGCCATCCAGCCGTAGTCAGAAAACCAAACCCGAAATCCATCGCAAGTGGTTGATGGAAAAGGGCAATTCGGCTCGGGTGTGGGGGAACTTCAGGTGAAGAGCCGGTGTGAAGAGCATCAGTGCGCTTGGGCGCTGCCGATGGGCTCAACGCAATGGCCGCACCCACATGGCCGACTGGAGGCCGATGCGATACGCCGAACCCAAGGATCGAGCCGTTGTGCTGTTGCGCCTGGTGCTCGCCTGGATAGGCCTGAACGATGTCAGCCCGAACCCGCTGACCTTCGCCGTCTTCGTCGAACACCAGGCGGGCAACAGTGGCCGGCTCAGCACGGGGCTTCAGACGCAGATCGCTGCGCAGCCGCGCCTGGGCGACGCCGACATGCAGGGACTGTACGGCGCGCACATCGCTGCACCGGGCAGCGACGAGACCGAGCGCATCCGCGGCGACATGCAGAGCATGATGGACCGCATCGCCGACACGGCCGCCCGCACCGGGCAGGCCGCCGGCCTGCTTGGCGTCGGGTTGGCCGGCCTGCAGGGGGCCTTGCAGGTCAAGCGCGTCAACGACACCCTCGGTCACTGGGTCGGCGACAAGGTCATCGCCGGCATTGGCGAGGTGCTGCGCTTGCTGCCGGCTGCGCTGCGCAACAAACTGACGCAGCAGGTGCGTCTGCAGATCACGGTGTCGGTGTGGCTGCGTGGCAACCCGGCGATGACACCCAGAAACTCCTGGCGGCGGCCGACGGCGCGCTGTACCTCGCCAAGATCGGCGGGCGCGACCGGGTCACCGTGAGCTGAGGGGCGTGCGCCTCAGGCGCGCAGCCACCACGACGTGCCGGCCAGCAGCAGCACCACCGCCAGTGGCGGCCAGCGCAGCGCCAGCAGCGCCGCAAGTGCGGCCAGCGCCAGTGCGGCGTCGGCCGGCGCGTGGATGGCGCCAGGGATCATCGGATTCAGCAGCGCAGCGCCGAGCAGGCCCACCACGGCGGCGTGGGCACCGGCCATGGCGCGCCGCAGGTCCCGACGCTCGCGCAGCGTGTGCCAGAACGGCAGCGCCCCCGCCACCAGCAGCAGCCCGGGCAGGAACAGCGCCAGCAGCATGGCCAGGCCGCCCGTCCAGCCGCCCAGTGGGGCCGGCATCGCGGCACCCAGGAAAGCGGCGAAGGCGAACAGGGGCCCGGGCACAGCCTGCGCCGCGCCGTAGCCGGCCATGAAGAGCGCTTCGCTCAGCCCGCCTGGGGCCACCACCTCGGCATGCAACAGCGGCAGCACCACGTGCCCGCCGCCGAATACCAAGGCACCGGCCCGGTAGAAGGCCGCTGCGGCATCCAGCCAGGGTGAAGCGCTCATCGCCGCCGCCAACGGCAACAGCAGCAACAGCGCGCCGGCCAGCAGCAGCAGCAAGGCGCCGGTGCGGCGCGTCAAGCTCGGCTCGCCCCCCCCTGGCGGCCGGCGCGGTGGGCGCGGGCAGCATCGTGCGGCCGGCCAGGGCCCCCAGCGCGATGCCGGCCAGCGCTCCGGGCGTCGAGGGCAGGGCGAGCGCCAGCGCCGCGGCGGCCGCGGCGATGGCCGCGCGCGGCAGGTCGGGGCACAGGCTGCGCGCCATGCCCCACAGCGCCTGCGCCACCACGGCCACGGCCGCCAGCTTGAGCCCTTGCACGAGGCCCGGAGCGGCCGTGCCCAGCCCCGCCACCAAGCCCAGCCCAAGGAGGATGAGCGCGAGCGCCGACGGCAGCGTGAAGCCGGCCCAGGCCGCCAGCGCACCGGCCCAGCCGGCGCGCTGCAGGCCGAGCGCAAAGCCCACCTGGCTGCTCGCCGGCCCGGGCAGGAACTGGCACAGCGCCACGAGATCGGTGTAGGCCTCGTCGGCGAGCCAGCGCCGCCGCTCGACGAACTCGGTGCGGAAATAGCCCATGTGCGCCACCGGCCCGCCGAAGGAGGTCAGGCCGAGCCGCAGGAAGACGCCCAGCACCTCGATCGCCGTGCCCGGCCGCGGCGGCGGGGCATCGGCCGCGGGTGGGTCGGGTGGTTGCGGTGCCGGGCTCATCAGCGGGGGGCGATGCTAGGAGCGTGGGCGGCAGAAATCCAGCCCCGCGCCGGGGCGGCCAAAGCCACTGGCGTAGGCGCGTCGCGCAGCGCGGGCTTGACGCCCGCGCCAGCGGCGCAACACCCGCCAGCGGCTTTGGCCGCCCCAGCCTGCCCGAAGGCCGCTGCCGCGCTATCGTCGCGCCCGCTGCCGCGGTGGGCGGCTGGGGGAGCCCAGGATGCGCTGGATGCGATGCGAACACGAGGGCCGGCCCCGCCTGGGGCTGGTGGAGGGAGATGCCGTGCTGCTGCACGAGGGCGATGCGTTCGGGGCGCCCCGGCCCACCGGCGAGCGGCTGGCGCTGGACGGCCTGCGCTGGCTGCCACCCTGCGAGCCGGGGCAGATCGTCGGCCTGTGGAACAACTTCCGCGCCGCTGCCGCCAAGAACGGTTGGGCCGAACCGGCCGAACCCTTGTACTTTCTCAAGTCCCCGGCCGCGGCCAGCGGCCACGGGGCGCTGGTGCCGGCCGCCGCGCCCGAGGTGGGCCGCGTGGTCTACGAGGGCGAGCTCGCCGTCGTCATCGGCCGCACCGCGCACCGCCTGGCGCGCGAGCAAGCTGCCGGGGCCATCTTCGGCTACACGGTGGCCAACGACTACACGGCGATCGAACTGCTGCACCGCGACGCCAGTTTCGCGCAGTGGGCGCGCGCCAAGAGCCTGCCGGGCTTCGCCAACCTGGGGCCCTGGATCGACACCGACTTCGATCCCGCCAGGGCGACGCTGCGCACCCGCGTGGGCGGGCGCGAGCGCCAGAGCTACCCACTGGCGGACATGTTCTTCGCGCCGGCCGAGCTGGTGTGGCGGCTGTCGCAGGACCTGCTGCTGCGCCCGGGCGACGTGATCCTCTGCGGCACCTCGCTGGGTGTGCTGCCGCTGAAGCCGGGCTCCGAGGTCGAGGTGGAGGTCGACGGTCTCGGGGTTCTGCGCAGCACCTATGGCGACGCTCCCTGAGGCCTGGGCCTCAGGGGCGCTCGCGCAGCCGCATCGCCAGGCCCACGGGTGCCATCGTGAAGCTCAGCCGCTCGGCAGCCGGGCCGCCGTGCGCGGTGCCGACCCACTCGATCTCGAAGCCGCCCAGCAGCGTGGCCAGCGCCAGCTTCATCTCGACCAGCGCCAGGTAGCGGCCAGGGCAGATGCGGGGGCCGGCGCCGAAGGGCATGGAGGTGCGCCGCGCTGCCGCCGGCAGTGCGCCGGGTTCGCCCTCGGGCCGCCAGCGTGCGGGCTCGAAGGCCTCGGGGCGCGGCACGTGGGCCTCGCGCACCGCGTCGTGCCGCATCAGGTGCAGCACCACCGTGCCGCGTGGGACGAACACATCGCCGACGACGCTGTCGCGCAGCGCCTCCAGCGCCTGCAGCGGCGCGACCGGTTTCAGCCGCAGGGTCTCGTGCAGGCAGGCCTCGACGTGCTCCAGCCGGGCCAGTTGCTCCAGCGTCGGATCCTCGGCGCGGCCGCAGACGGCGCGGACCTCTTCGGTGGCGCGACGCAGTTCCTCCGGGTGTCGCCACAGCAACTCGATCGCCCAGGCCAGCGTGTTGGCGGTGGTGTCCTCGCCCGCCAGCAGCATGGTGAACACGTTGCCGGCCACCTGCTCGTCGTTGATGCCGCTGCCAGGCTCGTCGGCGGCCACGATCATGGCTTCCAGCAGGTTGGGCGGGTCGGCGCGGCGCTCGGCGCTGGCGTCCAGGCGGGCGCGGGCCGCCGCGACGAAGTCGCTGACGGCCTGGTTGAGCACGGCGATGCTGCGCTCGAGCCGGCGCGCCGAAGGCGGGCGTGCCCAGCGCGGGGTCCAGCGCCAGGTGGGCAGCGGCGACATGATGCGGTCGAACAGTGCCGGGAACACGCGGTCGAGGTGCTGCTGGATCACGTCGCCGTCTGACGACAGGGTGTCGACGGCGCTGCCGAAGGCCAGGCCGGCGACGGCATCGACCGTGTAGCGCATCAGGTCGGCCTGCAGGTCCACCGGCTGCCCGGCGCTGCGGCGCCAGCGCTCGGCCAGGCGCCGCGCCACGCCCACCAAGGCTGGGTGATAACGGCGTACATGGGCGGGGTCCAGTCCGGCCATGACCATGCGCCGCTGGCGTCTCCAGGCCTCGCCGTCGGCGCCGAACACGCCGCCCGGAAGGCCCATCTCGGCGGCGATCTCGCTCATGCGCGTGGTCCGGCGGAAGCCTTCGGGGCGGTCGCGCAGCGAGCCGGCGGTGGCCGCGTGGTCGCCGCACACCAGCACGTCGTCGCCTCCCAGGCGCAGCCGGAACAGCGGCCCGAAGGTCTGGCACCAGCCCTGGAGCTGCTGGTGCATGCGCGGCGTATCGAGTTGCAGCACGTTGCCCAGCAGCGGCAGGCGCGGCGGGCCGGGCAGGCCCGCCAGGGGGCGCCGCGGCGCCGCGGGTGCTGCGGTGGCCGGCAGGGGCATGGGCTCGTGGCGGGGTGAGGCGTGTCGAGCCAGCGTATCACGCCCGGGGCCCTGCGCTCGCTGGCGGGAAGGCCCAGGGCCCGGCGTCGGGTGCCCCGTAGACTTCGTGCCGACAGGAGCTGGACACCGTGGCCGCAAAAGACCCCCCAAGCACCCGGCGCCGTCCGCGCCGCATGGCCGTGGCCGTGCCGGGCAAGGTGACGCTGGATCAGGTGGCCGCTGCGGCGGGTGTGTCGGCGGCCACCGTGTCGCGCATCCTCAACGGCACGGCCATCGTCAGCGACGACAAGCGCGCCGCGGTCGACGGGGCCATCGCGCGGCTGGGTTTCGTGCCCAACCCCGTCGCCCGCGGGCTGGCCGGAGGGCGCACCCTGAGCATCGGCGTCGTCACCCAGGCGATTGACAGTCCCTTCTACGGCGGCGCGCTGCGCGGCATCGAGGACACACTGAGCGCCGTCGGCTACAGCCCGCTGTTCGTCAGTGGAAAATGGAGCGCCGCGAACGAGGCGCGCTGCATCGAGACCCTGCGTTCGCGTCGCGTCGACGGCATCATCGTGCTGACCGGCCGGTTGTCCGATGCCGCGCTGGCCGCCACCGCGCGCGAGCTGCCGGTGGTCGTCACGGGGCGCACCCTCAAGGCGCCGGGTCTGGCGGCGCTGGACTTCGACAACTTCGAGGGTGCGCGGCTCGCCACGCACCATCTGCTGACGCTGGGCCACCGGCGCATTGCCTTCATCTCCGGCGACCTGAAGCACCCTGACGGCAAGGAGCGGCTGCGCGGCTACCGCTCAGCGCTGTCGGCGGCCGGTGTTCGGCCGGACCCGGCGATGGAGCTTCCGGGCAACTTCACCGAGGCCAGCGGCCTGGCGGCGGTGGAGCGGCTGATCGACAGCCGCGAGGCGTTCACGGCCCTCTTCGCCGCCAACGACCAGATGGCCTTCGGTGCGTCGCTGGCGCTGTATCGG
Organism: Ideonella sp. WA131b; assembly: GCA_023657425.1. Taxonomy (NCBI): domain Bacteria; kingdom Pseudomonadati; phylum Pseudomonadota; class Betaproteobacteria; order Burkholderiales; family Sphaerotilaceae; genus Ideonella; species Ideonella sp. WA131b. Next base: position 947,521 of record JAGTJW010000002.1, on the reverse strand, counting down.
CGGCGGCTGCGCGTGCCCGATGATGTCTCGCTCGTGGGCTTCGACGACCTGTCGAGCTCCTTGTACTCGGTGCCACCCCTGACCACCGTGCACCACCCTGTGCACGAGCTCGGCCAGCTCGCCGCGCAGGCCATGCTCCAGCTGCTGGCCGGGGAGACGCCGACGCTGGCACTGCCTGCGCCCCGACTGGTTGTGCGCGAGAGCACCCGCGAGTGCAGCGGGCAGCGCCGCCGCTGAGGCCGCGCGTGATGCGGGCACTTCGCCGTTGGCGATAACCCGCTGTTGACAGGCTGCACGCCGGCCGCGACACTCTGAAAGCGCTTTCATAACTCCCTGCGCGGAGGGGCGTTGGCGGCTTGCCGCCGCTTCCGCCCCGGCCTTCCCGCCGTGTCTGTGCCATGAACCCACCGCCCGTGCTGCACCCGAGCCACCCTTTCGTCTCCGATTTCGTCTGGGGCGTGGCCACCAGTTCGTTCCAGATCGAGGGCGCGGCGCAGGCCGACGGCAAGGGGGAGTCGATCTGGGACCGCTTCTGCCGCCAAGTCGGCGCCATCGCCGATGGCAGCAGCGGCGACGTGGCCTGCGACCACTATCACCGGCTGGAGTCCGACCTCGGGCTGATCGCCGGGCTCGGCGTGGACGCCTACCGCTTTTCCGTGAGCTGGCCGCGCGTTCAGCCCGACGGGCAGGGCGCCTTCAACGAGGCGGGCCTGGCCTTCTACGAGCGGCTGGTCGACGGCCTGCTGGCGCGCGGCATCAAGCCCTACCTCACGCTCAACCACTGGGACCTGCCGCAGGCCCTGCAGGAGCGCGGCGGCTGGGCCGACCGCGACACCGTGCACCGCTTCGTGGTCTATGCGCGCCACCTGGCCGAACGGCTGGGCGACCGGGTCGTCGCCATCACCACCCACAACGAACCCTGGGTGATGGCCGTGTTGGGCCACGAGAGTGGCATCTTCGCGCCCGGCATCCGCCACCGCGGCACCGCGATGCAGGTGGCGCACCATCTGCTGCTCAGCCACGGGCTGGCGCTGCGCGCGCTGCGCGCCGACGGCTGCCGCGCCCGCCTGGGCATCGTGCTCAACCTCTCGCCCATCGGCCCGGCCACGGACAGCCCCGAGGACAGGGCCGCCGCGCGGCTTGAAGACGGCCGCAGTGTGCGCTGGTACATGGACCCGCTGTTCCGCGGCGAGTACCCGGCCGACGTCTGGCAGCACCTGGGCGGTGACGTGCCGGCCGTGCACGACGGCGACCTGGCCGTCATCGCCACGCCGATGGACTTCCTGGGCATCAACTACTACACCCGCGGCGTCGTCAGCGCCAGCGGCGCCTGGAGCGCGCAGCACAGCGGCAAGCCGCTCACCGACATGGGCTGGGAGATCGTGCCCGAAGGTCTGACCGAGCTGCTGCTGCGCCTGCACCGCGACTGGACGGTGCCGCCGCTGTACGTGATGGAAAACGGCGCCGCCTTTCAGGACACGCTGACCGCCACGCCCGAGGGACCGCGCGTGCACGACGCCGACCGGCGGGACTACATCGCGCGGCACATCGCGGCCGTAGGCGATGCTGCCGCCCAGGGCGTGCCGATGGCCGGCTTCATGGTCTGGAGCCTGATGGACAACTTCGAGTGGGCCAGTGGCTACGCCAAGCGCTTCGGCATCGTGCACGTCGACTACGCCACGCTGGCGCGCACGCCCAAGGACAGCTACCTCTGGTACCGCGACTTCCTGCGCCAGCAGCACGCCCGCCGCCATTGCGAGCCTGAGGCCCTGGCCGCCGTGGCCTGAGCGCCGCGCTGGCCGACTGCGCCTCAACGCCCCGCGAGACGACCGTGAACGACACGCAACGCCCTGGCTGGACGCTCGTGTGGAACGACGAGTTCGACGGCCCCACCCTCGACCGCGGCAAGTGGGACTTCGACCTCGGCAACGGCTTCTACGACTACCGCGTGCACCAGTGGGTGCCGGGCTGGGGCAACGAGGAGCTGCAGTACTACACCGGCGACCCCGAGAACGTGCAGCTGCGCGACAGCTGCCTGCACATCCGCGCCGTGAAGGCGCCGCTGCACGGCTGCGGCTACACCTCGGCCCGGCTCAAGACCAAGGCGCGCGACGGCCGCGTGCTGTTCGCCAAGCTGTACGGCCGCATCGAGGCGCGCGCCCGTGTGCCCTGGGGCAAGGGCCTGTGGCCGGCGATCTGGATGCTGCCGGTGGACGACCGCTACGGCGGCTGGGCCGCCAGCGGCGAGATCGACCTGATGGAGATCGTCGGCGAGCAGCCGCACGAGGTGCTCAACAGCCTGCACTTCGGCTCCTCGTACCCGCGACGTTCGCTCATCACCACCACGCACCGGCTGCCCGGGGGCAGTTCGGTGTCGGACTGGCACACCTATGCCGTGGAGTGGGAGCCCGGCGAGGTGCGCTTTTTCGTCGACGAGGTGCAGACCTGCACCTACCGCCACTGGTGGAGCTGCAGCCGCCTGGACGGCGGGCAGGGCGTCGAGGCGGCGTCGGATGCCGAGCTCAACCCCTGGCCGGCGCCCTTCGACCAGCCCTTCTACCTGCTGATGAACGTGGCCGTGGGCGGCAACTTCCCCGGCCACCCCAGCGAGCACACCCGCTTCCCGGCCGAGCTGGTGGTGGACTGGGTGCGTGTGTACGACAAGGTCGGCGGTTACGGCGAGCCCGCCCCACGTGGCCCGGGCGTGATGCCCTGGGAGCCCGGGCACCTGGCCGAGCGGCGCCTGTAGGGCGCCACCTCGCCACCGACGACCCCCCCGGAGACGCCATGAGCAAGCCCTTGAACCGCCCGGATGCACCGTCCCACGGCAGCGGCGTTGCGGCCTTCGTGCCCGGCGCGCCGCCTGCCGTGGTGGCGCCGCCGCCGCTGCCGCCTGCCGAGCGCGCCCGGCTCGACGAGGCCTTCCGCGCCACGCTGGCGCGCGGCGTCCACGGCCTGTGCTTCAGTCCCTACCTCGAGGGCCAGCAGCCGGGCTCGCAGGTGAGCGAGGCGCAGATCCGCGAGCGGCTGGCCATCTGCCGCCCGCACACCCGCTGGGTGCGGAGTTTCTCGTGCACCGACGGCCACGAGCAGACGCCGCGCATCGCCCACGAGATGGGCCTGAAGACGCTGGTGGGCGCCTGGCTCGGCATCGACGCCGAGATCAACGCGCGCGAGCTCGAGGGCGTGATCGCCGTGGCGCGTGCCGGCCACGCCGACATCGTGGCCGTGGGCAACGAGGTGCTGCTGCGCGGCGACCTCACCGAGGACGAGCTGATCGAGCGCATCGAGCACGTCAAGCGCGCGCTGCCGGGCGTGCCGGTGGGCTATGTCGACGCCTACTTCCTGTTCGAGAAGCACCCGCGTGTCACCGCTGTGTGCGACGTGGTGATGACCAACTGCTACCCGTTCTGGGAGGGCTGCCCGCGCGAGCAGGCGCTGCCCTACCTGCAGCAGATGCTCGCCACGACACGGGCGGCCGCAGCGGGCAAACGCGTGCTCATCAGCGAGACCGGCTGGCCCGACCAGGGCAGCGCTTTCCACGGCGCCGTGCCCGGCCACGAGGCGGCCATGCAGACCTTCGTCGACACCGCCGCCTGGGCCGAGCGCGAAGGCATCGAATGGTTCCACTTCGCCGCCTTTGACGAGGCCTGGAAGGTGGGCGCCGAGGGCGACGTCGGCGCTTTCTGGGGCCTGTGGGACAAGGACGCGCGGCCGAAATTCACCTGAGGGTCTGAGCCCCGCCGAGCCGGAAGGCCGCCACCGAGCGCCGGCTCAACCGGGATCTTGTTCGGGGGCGTGGTAAAGCAGCAGGCCCACTTGGGCCACGCGCTTGCCGTCCATGTCGCGCACGGCAAAGTGTGCGTGGCCCCAGTCGATGCCGTCGCCGGCCACGGCAGGGCGCTTGAGTTCGCGCGCGATCCAGTCGGCCACCGCCCCGTCGTAGCCCGGGTCGGGCAGGCCGTAGAAGCTGCAGATGTCGCGCACGGGTGCGCGGGCGTCGAGTGCGAAGTCGCCGAACACCACGCGCACGGCGGGTTCGTCCTGTGCGTCGGGCAGGTTGACGTTGAACAGGCGCGCCGCCCAGACCATCGTCGAGCCCTGCAGCACCAGCGAGGCCAGCACCACCACGAAGGCCACGTCGAACAGCACCCGCGCCTGCGGCACGGCCAGCATCATCGGGATGAGCGCCAGCACCACCGGCACCGCGCCGCGCAGCCCCACCCAGGAGATGAAGCCGATCTCCTGCCACGAGAAGCGCAGGGGCTTCAGGCACAGCGCCACCGCCAGCGGCCGCGCCACGAACATCAGTGCGAGTGCCACGGCCAGCATCGGCAGCCAGTGGTCGAGCAGCCGGCTGGGCGTGACCAGCAGGCCCAGCAGCAGGAACAGCATCGCCTGCGCCAGCCAGGCGAAGCCGTCCATGCCGGCCAGCGCGCGCTCCACCACCGCGCTGGCGCGGTGCGCCACCACCAGACCGAAGAGATACACCGCCAGGAAGCCCGAGCCGCCGAGCCAGCCCGCGCCCCCGAACACGCCGATCCCGGCGGCCAGCAGCAGCAGGGCGGTCAGACCCTCGGCCGCGCCGCCCAGCGGCAGGCGGTTCAGCAGGGCGCCGGCACCCATGCCCCCGAGCAGGCCGATGAGCGTGCCCAGCACGGCCTGCTGGCCGAAGGTCCACAGCATGGCGCCTGCCGTGGCGTCCTCGGGTCGGATCAGCGCTGCCGACAGCGTGAGCACCAGGAACACGGCCATCGGGTCGTTGAGGCCGGACTCGATCTCCAGCGTCGACGACAGGCGTTCGCTCACGCGCAGGCCCGAGCTCTTGAGCAGTGCGAACACCGCCGCCGCGTCGGTGGAGCCGACGATGGCACCGGCCAGCAGCCCCAGCAGCGGCGGCAGCCCGAAGGCCAGGCACACGGCCACCCCGGTGAGCGCCGCGGTGACGAGCACGCCCACGGTGGCCAGCCAGGAGGCTGGCTTCAGGCCGGTGCGGAAGGTGGACAGGCGCGTGCGCAGGCCGCCGTCCAGCAGGATCACGCCGAGCGCCGCGCTGCCCACCCACAGCGAGATCGTCACGTCGTTGTAGACGATGCCGCCCGGGCCATCCTCGCCGGCCAGCATGCCCATGACCAGGAACACGAGCAGGAAGGACAGCCCGGCACGCGCCGAATACAGCCCCGCGAGCACGCTGACGAACACCAGCAGGCCCGCGACGCCGATGGCCAGGTTCATCAGATCCATCGTGGCTCCCCTCCCTCGACGCCGCGGCCGGCGCACCGGCGCGCACGGCCGGCGGCGGCAGGAAGCGCTGGGCGGCCATGGACGGCGTTGAGCGGCGGAGGCAGTCGTTGCATGCCGAGGATTGTCGGCGGCAGCTCCCGCACGCTGTGCGGGGCAGGGGATTCAGCCCAGGTGCTTGGGCCGCTCGTCCTGGTCCCACAGCCCCCACTGCGTGCCCACCACGCCCTCTTGCTGGCGCTTCCAGGGCTCGTCGAAGGACGCGAAGTGGAACAGCTTCACGCCCTCACGCCGCGCCCACTGCTGCACGTCGACGAAGTAGCGCATGGCGTTCTCGGGCGAGGGCACGGCGGGGCCGACGGCCTCGCCGCCGTCGGGCCAGCCGGTCTCGGCCACGATCACCGGCTTGTCGCCACCGGCGGCCTGCACCAGCGCGAGCATGCGCCGCAGGTAGTGCGGCGCCCAGGCGACGTCGGCGCCCTCCCAGAACGGGTAGCAGTTGGGCAGCAGCACGTCGCAGGCCTCGGCCAGCGCCGGGCGCTCGAGGAACAGGTGGTAGGCGTCGACGCAGCCCACGCGCACGCCGTCGGGCACAGCCGCCTTCACGCGGGCGATCAGCGCCAGCAGCTCGGCCTCGGGCAGATCGCCGCGCAGCAGCACCTCGTTGCCCACCACGGCCACGTCCACGAGGCCTGCCTGGGCCAGCGTGACGAGGCCGTGGATCTCGCGCTCGTTGCGCTCGCGGTCGGCGCTGATCCAGGCGCCGACCATCGTCTTCAGGCCGTGCTCGCGCGCCACCGCGGGGATGAGCTCGTGGCCCTCGGTGCAGGCAAAGGAGCGCAGCCAGCGCGTGTGCGGAGCCACCAGCGCCACGCGGCGGCGCACCTGCGAAGGTGCCAGCACGTCGCCGGCCTTCTGACCCGGCCCGTAGGCGCTGTAGCACAGGCCGTACAGGCGCTCGGCGCGCTGCTGCTTGAAGAGGGCTTGCACCTCGGCGGCACCGAGGCCGGCCAGGGCCGAGCGCTGTGCGACGGGCAGCTCCAAGCCATGGTCGGCCAGCCAGGTGCGTGCGCCCGAGCCCTGCGACGAAGCCGCCGTCGCGCGCTGCCGGCGCCGCTCAAGCTCGGCATGCACCTCGGTGGCGCGGGCCTCGTCGAGGTCGTAGCTGCGCATGATCCACATCGCCAGCAGCGTGCCGAAGATGGGCACACCGCTGTAGAAGAGGCGCAGGCCATCCACGGCGCCCGCGGGCTGCATGGGCGCGCCCGGCGTGAAGGCGACGAAGGCCATGATGGCACCGCTGAGCAGCCCGGCCACCGCAAAGCCCAGCTTCACCATCCACCAGTAGATGGCGCCGAAGATGCCCTCGCGTCGCTTGCCCGTGGCGAGCTCGTCGAGGTCGCACACATCGGCCGTCATGCTCATCATGATCGTGAACAGCCCGCCGATGCCGAAGCTGAAGAAGGGCAGCGCCAGCATGAACATCCAGGGCTTGCCGGGCACCATCAGCAACCACAGCAGCACATAGCCCAGGATGGAGACGCCCTGCGACAGCATGAAGGCCGTCTTCTTGCCGAAGCGCCTGGACATCCAGGCCACCGTGGGAATGACGGCGAAGGTGGTGATCAGCGCGCCGATGCTGCCGAACAGCGTCGGCCAGATGCCGGCTGCCGCCGTGTCGCCGTTGAACAGGTGGTAGACGACGATGAAGAACGAAAACGCTGCCACCGTGTTGAAGGCGTTGAAGATCAGGAAGGTGGCGCCGCAGAGCTTGCGGAAGGGCGCGCAGGCAAAGGCCTCCTTGAAGCCATCCAGCAGCTCCTGGAAGCCGCGGCCGATGTTGGCCAGGGTCAGCGGCACCAGGTGGGTGTCATCCCGGGTCGAACGACTGGGCAGGAAGATCGCCGGCACCATGGCCAGCAGCATGCAGGCCACGCCCACCCACACCGACAGCGTGCGCGTGGCGGTGTCGGCATTGGGGAACCAGGCCGGGTCGTACATCACCACCCAGAACCAGGGCGCGATGACCCAGGCCCACTGGCCGATCCATTGCGCCACGGCCATGATGCTGGTGCGTTCATGGAAGTCGTCGCTCATCTCGTAGCCCATGGCCACGTACGGGATGCTGAAGACCGTGAGGCCCGTGAAGAACACCAGCGACCAGAACAGGAAGTAGGCGAAGTTGTAGGCCAGCCCGTCTTCGCGATACAGCTGCCACATCATCACGAAGGCCACGCCCAGCATGATGGCGCCGATGAACACGTACTGCCGCCGCCGCCCCCAGCGCGAGCGCGTGTTGTCGGAGATGAAGCCCATGATCGGGTCGAGCACCGCGTCGTAGGCCCGGGGCAGGAAGAAGAGGATGCCCCACATCCAGGTGGGGAAGCCCATGTCCTGCACCAGCACGACCATGAAGATGCCCAGGGCGGCCGGGAACATCTGGTTGGCCAGCATGCCCAGCCCGAAGGCCACCTTGTGCCGGAACGGAACCTTGTGCGTCGTGGCGGTGGTGGACATGGACGGCTTTCGGTGGGGGTCAGTCGGTCGGGCTCGCCGAGGCGGGCCAGCCGTTCATCGCGCGGCGCCGCGCCAGTAGGTGGCGATGGCATGGGCCGGCAGGTCGGCGGCATGTGCCACGCCGTCGATCGCCAGCGAGAAGGCCAGGTCGTGCTCGCTGCGGTTGAGCACCACCAGCGCCAGGCTGCCGTCGGGGTTGGCGAAGGCGGTGCACTCCAGCGCCTCGCGCGTGGCCGCGGCCAGCACGCGCTCGGCGCCCGGGCGCACGTAGCGCGCGAAGTGGCCCAGCGCCGCGAACGAGCTCTGCGCGTGCAGGCCGTCTTCGGCCGGCACGGCCAGCATCGGTGCGCTGCAGAAATTGCCCACATGGTTGGGGCCGCCCTGCTCGTCGAGCAGCAGGTTCCAGTCGATCCAGCCCACCGTCCAACGGTTGAGGTCGTTGATCATGGAGCGCGCGTAACGCTCGGCCAGCTCCCAGCGCCCCCAGTGCGGGCCGCCTTCCTGGCAGCCCTCGGTGAACAGCAGCTGCTTGTCGGGCCAGGCGTCGTGCACCAGCTGCACGTGGTCGAAGTGGTCTTCCAGGTACCAGTGGAAGCCGGTGCCCCACACGTACCGGGCGGCCTCGGGGTCGCCGTAGATGACGCTGGCGCGCTCGACCATGGCGTCGCGGTTGTGGTCCCACACCACGATGCGCACGTGGCCCAGGCCGGCTGCGTGCAGCGCCGGGCCGAGGTGGTCGCGCACGAAGTCGCGCTCCTGCTCGGCGCTGTAGCGGCAGGAGTCCCAGCGCTGCGTGGCCTCGGGCTCGTTCTGCACGGACACACCCCACACGGGCACGCCCTCGGACTCGTAGGCGCGGATGAAGCGCACGAAGCACTGCGCCCAGGCATCGCGGCACGCCGGGCGCAGCGTGCCGCCCTCGTTCATGCGGCCGGTGTCCTTCATCCAGGCCGGCGGGCTCCAGGGCGACACCAGCAGCTGCAGCGGCCGGCCGGCCATGCGCTGCGCGGCCTGGATCATCGGCAGCAGGGCCTGGCGGTCGCGCTCGATGCTGAAGCCCTCGAGTGCGAAGTCGCCGTCGCGCTCGACGTGGGCGTAGTTGCCCAGGGCGAAGTCGCAGCTGTTCATGTGCACGCGGCACAGCGTGTAGCCGTGGCCGTGCTGGGGGCAGAAGTACTCGCGCAGCAGCCGCTCGCGCTGTGCCGGCGACAGCTTCAGCCAGGTGGTGGCCGCGGCCTCGGTGAAGGCGCCGCCGAAGCCCAGCACGCGCTGGAAGCGGCGCGTGCTGTCGACCCACAGGCGCGCCGGTGCGCTGGCGTGGGCCGGCGGCTCGGCGGCCGGAGGCAGCGCCGCCTGCGGCGCCAGGCGCAGCGTCTGGCCATGGCGTGCGTCGCGCGCGCTCAGCACCCAGTGCAGCGGTGCTGGTGCGGCGGCGGGCTTGCCGGTCATCGTGTCCAGCGCAGGTTGTCGATGCGAACCAGCGGCAGACCGGTGAGGTTCAACGGCTTGTCGGTGAAGCTGAAGCGGTCGGCGACGATGAAGCGGAAGTTCACGTAGCGCAGGTCGAGCTTGGGATTCGCCGCCACGAAGGCCGAGATCGGGATCGACACCTCGCACCAGCTGTTGCTGTTGCAGTAGCCGTACTGGCCGGGCGCGATCTGCAGGAAGGCCTCCTGGATGTCGCGGTCCTCGGTGTCGGTGCTGATGCCGACCTCGATCTTGCCCGGGTAGCCGTCGCTGCGCACCTGGAAGCTCAGCTGTCCGCCCGCGAAGTTGCTCAGGTTGGCCAGCACGCCGGTGCCGGAGTACTGGAACAGACCCCAGCCGAAGTTGGCCGGATTGGGCGTGATCTCGAAGTGCACGCCGCCGTCCGGCGAAGCCGGCCCGGCGCTGCTGTCGCGGTAGCCGGTGGCCACGAACGGGTCCCATCGCAAGCCGGTGGCGCGCTCCTCGCCCGGCACGGCGGTGTCGGCGAACAGCGTGTAGCGGCTGGCCGTCACGGGCGCGGCCAGTGTCGGCGGCACCCACTTCACCGCGTCGGCGAGCGTGTAGCTGCCGGGCTCGCAGGCCCAGGTCACGCCGCAGGTGCCCAGCGACTGCACGGTGTAACGCGCCTGGCGCTGCGCGTTGAACAGGCCCCAGCCGTCGTCGCCCTGCTTCCAGGGCTCGTCGAAGGCCTGGAAGAAGAAGATCGCCTTCGGCCCTTGCTTGTCGAGCCGGCCTTGCTGCGCCCACACCTGCAGCGCGTCAAAGTACATCTTCTGGTTGACCGGGTGGGCGCGGAAAGCCAGGCTCGGGCCGCCGTTGGTGTCGACCGCGGCCCAGCCCGTCTCGCCGATGACCATCGGGATATTGCCCAGGCCCAGCTTGGCCAGGCCCGCGCGCGCGTCCTCGAACTGCTTCTTGGCCTCGGCCATGGTGGCGTCGATCATGGCCTTGGCACGTTGTGCTTCGGGCACGGACTTCTGCCGCCAGTCGTACTTGGTGGGGTCGTAGAAGGTGTCGAGGAAAGGGTAGACGTGCACGGCCGCGAAGTCGATGGTCTCGGCCACCTCGCGGGGAACCTTCGACCACATCAGCCAGTTGTCGTTGGTCGTGACCGGCTGGCTGACTGCGGCGCGCACTTTGCGGAGGTACGAGGCGATGACCGCCGGCTCCATGCGGTTGGCCGACCACTCCACCAGCTTCTCGTTGCCGACGCTGACCGCCACGACGATCTGGGGGTACGCGTTGGCCAGCTGGATGCAGGCGTTGAGCTCGGCCTGGTTCTCGGCCTCGGCGGCAGGGGTGCTGGCCGGATTGGGGAATGCGCCGAGCTGCACCTTCAGGTCGAGGTTGTTGTCGCGGATCACCTTCAGCACCGTCTCTGCGAAGGCCCGGCTGCTGAACAGCCGGATGGTGCCGATGCCGGTGGCCTGGATCAGGCGCAGGTCCTCCAGCACATGGGCCGGCGTGATGACCTCGTTGGCGAGGTCGGCGGGCCCGCTCGATGTGCGGTACGGCGAGTAATTGATCGCGGCGCGTGTCAGCAGCGCCTGGGGCAGCTCGCGCCGTTCGGCGCTCTGCGATACGGCGCTGGGCGTATAGCCGCCGCCGCCGCAGGCCGACAGCCCGGCGGCGAGGGCCACCACGAAGGCGCAGGCCAGGGTTCGGCGGGTGCTGCCGGGCAGCTTGGGGAGCCGGTTGGACATCATGGGGAACCTCGGTCTCAGAACGTGTAGTTCGCTTCGAGCGACAACCAGTTGCCACGGCTGGCAACGCGGGAGTCGACGTTCGAGAAGGCGTCGTGCGCGGGCATGCTCAGCGGGGCCAGTCCCTTGCTGCGGTACCACACCCCGTTCAATGACCCCGAAACGCTGAGCCCGCTGCCCAGGTCGTACCTGGCGCCCAGGCTGGCAAAGGTGGCCGAGTTGCTTTGACCGCGCTCGCTGGGATTGGCGGTGGACGCACGGCCCAGGAGTGTGAGACCGCTGTAGGCCACCAGCTTGGGGCTGACGTACTTGCGCAAGCCGAGCATGAAGTCTGTGGACCTTGCCGAGTAGCCGGGGTTGCGAACGCCCTTCGCGTCCACGCCGTTCCAGTCGACGTTGAAGGCGTTGCTCCACTGCGCCTGCGAGCCCGCGGTCAGTGCCACGGCGTAGGCGCCGCTCCAGCGGTTGAAACGCAGGCCGCCGGAGAGCTCGTAGGCGGTGCCGATCTGGAACTTCGCCAGCAGCATGAAGATGCCCTGGCTGTTGCCGCCGAGCTGGCCATCGTCGCGCTCGGGGAAGGGTGTCAGGCCGGTGAAGCCTGCCTTGGCGAAGGCCCCGGCCGCGCCATTGCGGGCCGACTGGGCGACGGCCTCCACCAGCAGGGGCCCGCGGCCCCACAGCGCCCAGAGTTCGTACAGCTCAGGCTTGTTGCGCTTGAAGTTCGTATCGCCCTGGTCGTAGGTGAGTTCAAGCACCAGGTTGCCCTCGGCGACGAAGAGCTCGCGCGAGGTGTAGCGCACGGCATGGGTGAGGATGCCGTAGGCGGCGCCCGAGTCGCTGAAGGCGGTCTGCCCGACGTCAGAGGCATAGGGGAAGTCCGCCCGGTTCCAGCTGCGCGACGGGAAGTTGCCGATCGCGAGCGTGCCGTAGAACTCGTGCGACAGCGTCGCGCTGCGCTCGTAGACCACACCGGGCAGGTCGGGCTCGCCGTCGCGCAGGCGTTGCGAGTACGCGGCCGACAGCTTGAAGCCCTTGGGCAGATCGAACTTCAGGCCCAGCGTGGGCTGGAACTGCACGCTGTCGGTCGTGAGCCCGCCATAGCGCTTGCCGAAGACGACGTCGTCGGCCCAAAGAAAGTGGCGGTTGGCGTCGGGCTCGCGCTGGCAGCCTTCGCATCCGTTGCTGACGCGGCTGACGCTGGCTTTGGCGAAGCCGGTCAGGCTGAAGGGGCCCCACTCCAGAGCCAGCGCGGCCTGGCCGTAGACCAGCCCGGAGACGCACAGCGCCAGCGACACCAGCCGGCGGGCCGATCGCCGCGGTGGCTCAGCAGAGTGGGCCTGGAGACCCAATGGACGAGAGGGGGTGTGCTGCATGGCTCGGGCCGTCTGGGGCTGGGTGGGGTTGCGTTGAAAGCGCTTTCACAGAATACGGTCCGCGGCGCGTCCGCGTCAACGCGCGGTGGCTGCGTGTTTACCCTCGCGCAGCCCGGATCGGCCACGCCCCACCTGACGCGTGCGGGTAAACGCGAGATCAGGATGAAAGCGCTTTCACAAACAATCGTCGCGCAGAACGTGTCTGTGCCCACAGGGGATGCTGATATGACGGCTTGCAACGCCCGCCTCGACACCCGAGCGGCGGCTTCGGCCCTCTGGGCCCTCCGGTTCTGGCGGGCAGCGAGCGCGATGCTGGTTCTCGCCGCCGTCGCGATGGCGGCGCTGCCGGCCGAGGCCCAGCCTGTGAAGCTGGGCGAGGGCGCTTATCTCCTCTCCCCCAAGCCGGGTGACAAGCCTGTACCCCGCGCGCCGTTTCGCACCGAGGCCATGCTGAAGCGGGCGGCGCCGACCAACCAGTGGTACTCGACGCTGGCTTTCAGCGACAAGCCCGAGGCCGTGTTCGTGCAGCCGATCACCGTCAAGGCCACGCCGGCCGGGCTGGAGTTCGCGCTGCCGTCCAAGGAGGCGGTCGCGACCGTGCGGCAGGACGTGGAGATCCGCTATCCCCACCGCGACCCGTTGATCATCAGCCCGGTGGCCTTCGAGCCCGGCCGGGCGCTGCTGGCCAACGCCGACGATTGGTCGATCGACATTTCGATGGCCCGTGGCGCCGACGATCTGCTCACCACGGTGGCCCGCGGCCACCCGTTCGCGTCGCTGCGCGTCACGCGTGGCGACCTGCGCGTGCGGCTGCCGGCTGCCGGCCAGCGCCTGCATGCTGGCGCCGACCCGCGCGTTTTGGCACTCCAGGTGGGCACCAAGACCTATGCGCTGTTCGGGCCCACGGGCGTGGCCTGGGAGGCGGTGTCGCCGACCGAGTGGCTGGCGCGGCTGCCGGCCGGCAAGGGCTACCTGTCGGTGGCGGCACTTCCCGACAACAAGGCCGAGACGCTGGCGCTGTTCACGCGCCATGCCTACGCCTTCATCACGCGCACGCGCGTCGAGTGGCGCTACGACGAGGCCGCCAGCCGCGTCGACACCACTTTCACGGCCACGACGCAGGTGATGGAAGGCGCCGACAACGGCCCTTTGCTGGGCCTTTACCCGCACCACTGGTTCCGCAACGCCGCGGTGGAGGGCCGGCTCGGGCTGGCGTTCAACACCGTGCGCGGTCCGCTGCGCCTGCTGGCGGCGCCGCAGTTCACCGTCAGCACCCGCTACAACGGCTTCGTGCCGTTCTGGCCGGCGATCACGGGATCACCCCGCCAGGCGCAGCTCGAAGACGTGATGGACAAGGACTTCGCCACCGCCGGCCGCGAGCTGCAGCGCCAGGGCCGCAGCGCCTACTGGGCGGGCAAGGGCCTGCTGCGCACGATGAAGCTGGCCGAGCGTTTCGAGCAGCAGGGCGACCTCGCCCGCCGCGACCGGCTGCTCGACATGACGAAGAAGCGCATGGAAGAGTGGCTCGGCGGCGACAGCAGCCGCGGCTACGTGCAGCGCGACGAGGCCATGGGCCTGGTGTCGATCTACCCCGACGAGTTCTTCGCCGTGGCCGAGATCAACGACCACCACTTCTGGTACGGCTACTGGATCCGCACCGCCGCAGAGCTGGCGCTGCGCGACCCGGCCTGGATGGCGCGCGACCGCTGGGGCGGGATGATCGAGCTGCTGATCGCCGACATCGCCACCGCCGAGCGCGGCCGCGCGGACTTTCCGTTCCTGCGCAACTGGGACCCCTACGAGTCCCACACCTGGGCCAACGGCATTGGGGTGGGCGAGTTCGGCAACAACAACGAGTCGTCCTCCGAGTCGATCAACGCCTGGATCGGCCTGATCCTCTGGGGCGAGATCACCGGCAACCAGGCGCTGCGCGACCTGGGCGTCTACCTCTACACGAGCGAGATCGAGGCCATCAACCACTACTGGTTCGACATCCACGGCCTGGTGTTCGCGCCCGAGTACAGGAACGCCGAGGTCAGCCTGCTGTTCGGCGGCATGTACCAGCACAACACCTGGTGGACCGACGACCCGCGCCAGATCAAGGGCATCAACCTGCTGCCGGTGACGACGGCCCACACCTACCTCGGGCGCGACCCGGCCTTCGTCAGGCGCAGCCAGGCCACACTGCCGGCCGAGACCGCGCTGTGGAACCGCATCGCCAGGAAGCCCAACCCGCCGCCGCCCCGCGACATCTGGCAGGACATCTTCGCCAAGTACCTGGCGCTGGCCGACCCCGAGGAGGCGCTGAAGACCTGGGACCGCTGGGGCTCGGTGGAGATCGGCGCGTCGCGCAGCTTTGCGCTGAGCTTCATGCTCGGGCTGCAGGACAAGGGCTTGCCGGACTTCGGCATCACCGCCGACACGCCGCTGCACGCGGTGTTCCGGCGCGCCGACGGCCGCCGCACCTATCTGGCGTTCAACGCCCGCAAGGCGCCGCTGGAGGTGCGCTTCAGCGACGGCCAGCGGCTCACCGTGCCACCGGGGCAACTCGCCCGCATCAGCCTGCCCTGAAGCCGTGCCGACCCCGACGCCCGGCCCGGCCTACGGGAAAGCGAGGAGGTCGACACCCTTGTCAACGACGCCTCCTCATCACCATACTCATGAAAGCGCTTTCAGAGCCTTCGCTCATCCATGCCTCGGAGTCCGCGGACTCCACCACCCGAGGACAGCCTGCCATGACCACCCCCCAGCCCCGCCCTCCTCTGGCCGCCCTGGCGGTGGCGCTCGCGCTCTCGCTGGCCGCCTGCGGCGGCGGCGGCGGCGAGGCACCGCCTGATCAGCCCGGCAGCGTCGTCACACCGGCCGCACCCGTGGTGACGATCACCAACAACGTGAGCGCCGAGACGGCCACCGGGCCGATCACATTCACGTTTTCGTTCAACCGCGACGTGGGAACCTCGTTCACGGCCGACGACGTGGCTGTCATCGGGGGCGCCAAGGGCGCCTTCACGCGGCTGTCGGGAACGAGCGCCACGCTGGTGGTGACGCCCAACGCGGCCAGCACGGGCACCGTGCAGATCACGGTGGCGGCCAACAATGTCAGCGATGCCACCGGGGCCGGCAACGCCGCCGTGTCGGCGAGCAAGGCCTTCAACACCGTGCCACCGCCGCCGCCCACCAGTGGCACCGTGGTGCTCGCGAACTTCGACACAGTGTCCCCCAGCGCGGTGGGTTTCGAGGGCGCCGAGGGCAGCTCCGTCACAGCCGGCCCGGCGGGCGGCGGCTCGGGCAACAGCTTCAGGGTGTTGCGCTCGGGCGGCCAGGTGTATGCGCTGGGCATCATCGAGACTTTGGTGCCGGTGACGGCGTCGCGCAAGACCATCACCGCCCAGGTGCACTCGCCCTTGGCAGGCATTCCGATGGTGATGAAGATCGAAGGTCCGAACGGTGCCAATTCCGGCGACGTGCAGGCCAACGAGACCGTCGTCGTGGGCTGGCAGACGCTCAGCTGGACCTTCTCCGGCGTGAACCCCGCGCTCACCTTCAACAAGGTCGTGCTGCTGCCGCGCCTGGGCACGGTCGATGCGCCGCCGGGGCAGTCGTATTTCTTTGATGCCATCTCGCTCATCGAGAACCCAGCGCCACCGGCGGCTGCCGGCACCGTGCTCGCCAACTTCGACACCATCCTGCCGACGGTGGCGGGATTCGAGGGCGCCGAAGGCAGCAATGTCACGGCCGGTCCGGCGGGCGGCGGCTCAGGCAACAGCTTCAGGGTGTTGCGCTCGGGTGGCCAGGTCTATGCGCTGGGCATCATCGAGACTTTGGTGCCGCTGACGGCGACGCGCCGCACCATCACCGCCCAGGTGCACTCGCCCCTGGCGGGGATCCCGATGGTGATGAAGATCGAAGGCCCGAACGGCGCAAACTCTGGCGACGTGCAGGCCAACGAAGCGGTCGTGGTGGGCTGGCAGACCCTGAGCTGGACCTTCTCCGGCGTCGACCCGGCGCTGACCTTCAACAAGATCGTGTTGCTGCCGCGCCTGGGCACCGTCGACGCGCCCCCGGGTCAGTCCTACTTCTTCGATGCGGTCACGCTCCTGGCAGCGCCGACGAGCGGCGGCGGGCCGTTGACCTTCTCCACAGGCTTCGCCACCGGCAACCGCACGATCGAAGGCGGCGAGTTCGGCGGCTTCAGCGGCAGCAACTTCGACGGCTTCAATTGCAACGGGCAGCCCATCAACTGCGGCGGCGGCGGCGAGTTCTCACCGACCAAGACCGCGGCCGAGAGCTTCTTCTTCTACTACTACACGACGCCCAGCCCGGCCACGGCCATGTACATGGGCATCTTCGTGCAGGCGCCGGGAGTGACGGGCGGCTTCAGCAACACCGCGGACACCCCGGGCGTGCAGGTGGGTTCGCAGACCACGCTGCGCTTCAAGCTGGGCCAGAACCCGGAGTGGTTCGGCAGCACGACGAAGAACTTCATGATCGTGATGGACCTGGGCAAGCGCTACACGGCCGGTGGCGGCACCTGCCGGCTGCAGTTGCGCCGCGTGGTCACGCCCACCGCGCAGGCTGCCACCGACTACGCGATCCCGCTGAGCTCGTTTGCGCTGGTGCAGGACTGCGGCGGGGCGGCCACCACCGTGGCGCAGGCGCTGGCGGCTTCGCCGATCTCGCAGATCTCGTTCCAGGGCGTGGGCGGCGACAACGAGCTGTCGGACGGCGTGCGCACCAGCGGCGCCAACCGCAATGTGGCCACCGGTGAGGGCCGCTTCCCGACGACCATCGTGCTTCAAGGCGGCATCACGATCGACTGAAAGCTCTCCGCCTTGGCCCTGCACCGAAGCAGGCGCCTGCCCGCCAGCGGCCCCGCCTACCCGGGGCCGCTGCGCACAATCGCCGAATGACGGTGTTCTACTGGGTGATGGGCGCGCTGATCATCGGCACCTTGGCGCCGGCTGTCCTGGACCGGGTGCTCTACGTCCTCACCGGCGAGCCGGCTTGCGACCGGCGGGCGCGCGCGTTCTGGGCCGCCTCACGGGTGTTCGCGCTTCTGGGCTTCAACATCCTGGTCTGGGGCCACGTGTTCCACGGACTTTGGTGGATGGGGTTCGGTTGAAGGCAGCCGCCGACGCTCACATCGGGGCGTCGTCGCCGGCAGGCGCGGCACGGCGGACGCGCACCGGGGTCTTGCTGGTGGGCGCCACCGCCTCAGACTGCAGCACGGCATCGGCATTGGGGGGCGCAGGTCTGCGTCCCGGCACGGCGGGCTCGTCCTTGATCACGCGCGTGTAAGGCGCCAGGATGCTGACGAGTTGACCGAAGACTTTGGGGTTGCCGGCCACCACCTCGCGTTGGTGCAGGTAGTCGCTCTCGCCGGTGAAGTTGCCGATCAGGCCGCCAGCCTCCGTGATCATCAGCGATCCCGCGGCCATGTCCCAGGGGTTCAGTCCCATCTCGAAGAAGCCGTCGTAGCAGCCGGCGGCCACATAGCAGAGGTCCAGTGCCGCAGCCCCCGGGCGGCGCAGCCCGGCGCAGGACTGCATCACCTCCTCGAACATCTTCACATAACGTTTGAAATTGTCGCCACGGCGGAAGGGGAAGCCCGTGCCCACGAGGGCGTCCGAGAGGCGGGTGCGCTTGCTCACCCGCAGACGCCGATCGTTGAGGAAGGCGCCGCGGCCCTTGCTGGCGATGAAGAGATCATTTCGCGTCGGGTCGTACACCACCGCCTGCTGCACCTGGCCGCGCACGGCCAGCGCGATGCTGACCGCATAGACCGGGAAGCCGTGCAGGAAGTTGGTCGTGCCATCCAGCGGGTCGATGATCCAGACGTACTCGCTGTCGCGCGCGCCGTGCTCGCGGCCGCTCTCCTCGGCCAGGATGCCGTGGCCCGGATAGGCCTCCAGCAGCGTCTCGATGATGGCGGCCTCGGCGTTGCGGTCGACCTCCGAGACGAAGTCGTTGGGCCCCTTGCTGCCGACCTTGAGCACTTCCAGGTCAAGCGCGGCGCGGTTGATGATGGAACCCGCGGTGCGAGCCGCCTTGACGGCGATGTTGAGCATGGGGTGCAGTGACTGCGTCATGGCGGGCTGGGGTGGCAACGGTTGGAAAAGATCGCGCGGCAGGGCCAGGGGCCCGCAAGACGGCCGAATAATCGGCCGTTCTGATCCGCGAAAACCCTTGATTCTATGCGCCCACTCCCAGCCCGGCCGTGCGGTCGATGAGCGCCGCCGTCGACTCCACCCGCTTCGTGCTCGTGCGCCCCAGCCATGCCGGCAACGTCGGCGCGGCGGCCCGTGCGCTCAAGACGATGGGCTTTTCCGAACTGGTGCTGGTGGCGCCACGCCAGCCCGGACTGCACAGGCTTGATGAGGCCGTGGCGTTGGCCAGTGGGGCCACCGACGTGCTCGACGCCGTGCGCGAGGTGCCCACGCTGGCCGAGGCGCTCCACGGAGTGACGCACGCCTGTGCCACGGCGATGACGCCGCGCGACTTCGGCCCCCCGACCGTGGCGCCGCGCGAGCACCTGGCGGCGCTGGTGGCGCAGCAGCTGGCAGGCCTGCGCGTGGGCTTCGTGTTCGGTCGCGAGCGCCACGGTCTGGCCAACGACGACGTCTGGCGTTGCCATGTCTGCCTGAGCATCCCGGCCAACCCGGCCTACGGCTCACTCAACCTGGCGCAGGCCGTGCAGCTGGTGGCCTACGAATGGCGCCAGGCCCTGGGCGGCTACGCCGTCGTGCCGGCCCGGCCGGCGTTGCGCCGCAGCGCGGTGGCTGACGTGGCCGCCGTGCAGGCCACGCTCGCGCACTGGCAGGGGGCGCTCGTGCGCATCGGCTTCCTGGATCCCGCGGCACCGAAGAAGCTGCTGCCGCGGCTGAACCAGCTGCTCAACCGCGCGCAGCCCACGGCTGACGAGCTGCACCTGCTGCGCGGCATCGCACGAGCCGTCGAAGCCGCCGCCGACGGCCTGCCACGGCCCGCTGACGGACGGCCGAAGCAGGGTTGAGCGCCGCTGGCTACACTGGCCGCATGTTCGAACGCCTTCGCGAAGACATCGCCTGCATCCTCGAACGCGACCCCGCCGCGCGTTCGAGCTGGGAGGTGCTGAGCTGCTATCCAGGGCTGCATGCGCTGGTGATGCACCGCTGGGCGCACGCCTTGTGGCGGCGTGGCCTGCGCTGGCCGGCGCGCTTCGTGTCGCACATCTCGCGCTGGCTCACCGGCATCGAGATCCACCCCGGCGCAACCATGGGCCGCCGCGTCTTCATCGACCACGGCATGGGCTTGGTCATCGGCGAGACCGCCGAGGTCGGCGACGAGTGCACGCTGTATCACGGCGTCACGCTGGGAGGCACGTCGCTCGACAAGGGTGCCAAGCGGCACCCGACGCTGGGTCGCGGTGTCATCGTCAGCGCCGGTGCCAAGGTGCTGGGTGGCTTCACGGTCGGCGACGGCGCGCGCGTCGGTTCCAACGCGGTGCTTTTGCAGCCGGTGCCGGCAGGCGCCACGGCGGTGGGCATCCCGGCGCGCATCGTCGCCCGCCCTGCCGACGCCGAACGCGATGCCGAACGCCAGAGCCTGGCTGTCAAGAGGGGCTTTTCCGCTTACGGGCTGACCCAGGGCGACGATCCGCTGGCGCAAGCCTTGAAGGGCCTGATCGACAGCGCCGGCAGCCAGGAGCAACAGATCGCGCTGCTGTGGCAGGCCATCGAGAAGCTCTCTTCGCGCTCGCGCGAGCTGCCCGTGGCCGACTGTGTGCCACAAGAGGCAAGAACCGAAGCTGCCTTCGATGCCGAGCGCCTGAACCAGCTTGTCAAGTAGGCGCAGCCGACCCGGTTTTTGCCGCCTGCGCCCTCAGGCGCGCGGTGGCCGCAGCGCTGACTTCGGCCGGAAGGCGCTGCAAACGGCCTCGTGGGTTTCGAGGTAAGGGCCGCCGATCAGGTCGATGCAGTAGGGCACGGCTGCAAAGATTCCGGGCACCGGGGGCGTCGCACCGGGCCGGCCTTCCAGCGTCTCGGCGATGGCCTTGGGCTGGCCCGGCAGGTTGACGATCAGCGCACGGCCGCGGATCACCGCCACCTGGCGCGACAGGATCGCAGTGGGCACGAAGGCCAGCGAGATCTGCCGCATCTGCTCCCCAAAGCCTGGCATCACCTTGTGAGCCACCGCCAGCGTGGCCTCGGGCGTGACGTCGCGCAGCGCAGGGCCCGTGCCGCCGGTGGTGAGCACAAGATCGCAGCGCTCGCCGTCGACCAGATCCACCAGGGTGGCCGAGATGCCGTCCTGCTCGTCGGGAATCAGCCGCTCGACCCACACGATCGGGTTCTTCAGCGCACGGCCGAGCCAGGCCTTCAAGGCCGGCAGGCCCTTGTCCTCGTAGACGCCGGCCGAGGCGCGGTCACTGATGGAGACCACGCCGACGCGGACGGAATCGAAGATGCTGCTCACTGGAGTGCCCTCGTGCGCCGCACTCCGGCATGAGCCCTGCGGGCGGCCGAGCGCAGGCTCACGGCGCGAAATCCCCGGCGGGTTCAGTCGGAGCGGCGTCGCCCCCGGCCATCGCGGCCTTGATGAACTGGAACAGCTCGCGGTGGCTCCGGGGCTGCCGCGCCTCGGGCGCCACGGCGTCGCGGCGCGCGGCGCGAACCAGGCTGCGCAGCTGCTGCGTGTCGGTGCCGGGATGCTGCTGCAGCCAGCGGGCGACAGTGCCGTCGTCGGCGATCAGCTCGGTGCGCCAGCGCTCTGCCTCGTGCAGCGCCAGCGTCTCGCGCGCCGAACCCAGCTTCGCGGCGGCGACGGCCTCGCGGAGCGCTGCTTCGTCGGCGCCGCGCATCAGCTTGCCCACGTACTGCAGCTGTCGCCTGCGGCCCTCATGGCTCTTGGTTCGGCGGTACTCAAGGATGGCCTCGCGCAAGGCCTCGGGCATCGGTGCGGCGGCCAGCCGCTGCTCAGGCCATGCGGCCACTTCAAGTCCCAGCGCCTGCAAATCGTGCGATTGGCGCTTCAGGGCCGACTTGCTCGGCCGACCATCGGTGTCGTCGGGGTCGACGTCGCCGTAGTGGACGTCGAGGCCACGGTGCGGCGCGGCTTTGCGGGGCATGGGATCGGGGGATGCTCGCCGGGCGTGCGAGGGTGTTGGTAAACGACAGGGCTATGATTGTTGCGCAGCTTGCCTTCCGAGACTCACCGCCGCCGCCCCGCATGACGTCCTCCCCGCGCGACCCTTCCGGATTCGCCTTCCAGCCGGCGCAGTTCCAGCAAATGGTCGAGGACACGCTGCAGATCGCACGCACGCTCGGCGCCAGCGACGCCGGTGCCGAAGTCAGCGAGGGCGTGGGCCTTTCGGTGAGTGTGCGCAAGGGTGAGCTCGAGAACGTCGAGCGCAACCGCGACAAGAGCCTGGGCGTGAGCGTCTATCTCGGCCAGCGGCGAGGCAACGCCAGCACGTCCGATTTCTCGCCGCAGGCCATCCGCCGCACGGTGCAGGCTGCCTACGACATCGCCCGGTTCACGGCCGAGGACCCCGCGGCCGGACTGCCCGAATCTGATGACCTGGCCGATGTTGACGAAGCCGCGCGAGACCTGGACTTGTTCCACCCCTGGGTCATCGACCCCGCCACTGCGGCCGAGCTGGCGCGCCGCTGCGAGGCTGCGGCCATGGCTGTCGACCGCCGCATCACCAACAGCGAAGGAGCCGGCGTCTCCGCCCAGCAGGCGCATTTCTGGGCCGGCAACACGCGTGGTTTTCGGGGCGGCTATGCGAGCTCGCGCCACTATCTTTCGGTGAGTCCGATCGCGGGCAAGGGCCGCGACATGCAGCGCGACGGCTGGTACAGCAGCATGCGCGACGCGGCCGAGCTCGCCAGCCCGGAAGCCGTGGGCCGCTATGCCGCCGAGCGAGCCCTCGCCCGGCTGAAGAGCCGGCGCGTGGCCACCGGCGAGGTGCCCGTGCTGTTCGAGAGCACGGTGGCTGCCGGGCTGCTGGGCGCCTACGTGCAGGCCACCTCGGGCGGCGCGCTCTACCGCAAGGCCAGCTTTCTGGAGGGCAGTCTGGGCAAGGCCGTGCTGGCGACCCACATCGACATCGATGAAGACCCGCACCTGCGCAAGGGCAAAGGCAGCGCACCCTTCGACGACGAGGGCGTGCGCACGCGCGCGCGGCGCGTCGTCGAAGGCGGTGTCACGCAGGGCTACTTCCTCAGCAGCTACTCGGCACGCAAGCTGGGGATGAAGACCACCGGCCACGCCGGGGGCTCGCAGAACCTCGTCATGCGCAGCCGCCGCACCCGCTCCGCGGACGACCTCGATGCCATGCTGAAGAAGCTCCATCGTGGCCTGTTCGTCACCGAGCTGATGGGGCAGGGCGTGAACTACGTGACCGGCGACTACTCAAGGGGCGCTGCCGGATTCTGGGTCGAGGGTGGCCGGATCGTTTACCCCGTGCACGAGGTCACCATCGCCGGCAACTTGAAGACCATGTTCCGCGACATTGCCGCGATCGGCGCCGATGCCTACACCCAGGGCAGCAAGACCGTCGGTTCGGTGCTGGTGCCCAGGCTCAAGCTCGCCGGGGCCTGAGCGGCGTCTCCTGCAGGAGTGGGTTCCGCGGCCGACACTCAGGGCGCTTTCAGCCTGCGGCGTTGACGCTGCGTGCCGCCGCCAAGAGCCCGTGTCGCCCTCCTGTCTCCGAGCGGGAAAACCCGCCCGGGAGCCCTGGCACCGACTCCTAGAATTTGCGGGTTTCTTCGGCAGTCCTGCCTGCCTGCTGTCCCTTCCCTTTCCGATCTTGAGGAGATGATTACCATGGAACGTCGTTCCTTCGTCCGCAACGCGGGTCTGGCCGGTGTGCTGGCCGCGGGTGTTGCGCCGGCCGTGCACGCGCAGGCCAACATCCGTTGGCGCCTGGCCTCGAGTTTCCCGAAGTCACTGGACACGATCTTCGGAGCTGCCGACATCTTCGCCAAGCAGGTCGGCGCGATGACCGGTGGTCGCTTCCAGATCACCGTGGCAGCGCCCGGCGAAATCGTCCCGGCGTTCGGCGTCGACGACGCGGTGCGCAACCGCACCGTCGAGATGTGCCACACGGCGCCCTACTACTTCGTTGGCAAGAACGAAGCCTTCGCTTTCGGCACTGCCGTCCCGTTCGGCCTCAACGCCCGCCAGATCAACGGCTGGATGATGGAAGGCAACGGCATGAAGCTGATGCGTGAGTTCTACGCCAGCTACAACATCGTCAACTTCATCGGCGGCAACACCGGCTCGCAGATGGGCGGCTTCTGGCGCAAGGAAATCAAGAGCCTGGCCGACCTACGGGGCCAGAAGATGCGCATCGGTGGGTTCGGCGGCCGCGTGATGGAGCGTCTGGGCTTGGTGCCGCAGATGATCCCCGGCGGCGAGATTTACCAGGCTCTCGAGAAAGGCACGATCGACGCCGCCGAGTGGGTGGGCCCGTATGACGACGAGAAGCTCGGCTTGAACAAGGTGGCCCCCAACTACGCCTACCCCGGCTTCTGGGAAGGCGGCGCCGGCCTGGAGTTCTGGATCAACAGCGCGGCCTTCAACGAACTCTCTGCCGAGAACAAGGCGGTGCTCGAGGCCGCGGCCTCGCATGCGGCCACCGAGATGCTGGCCCGCTATGACGCGCGCAATCCCGCCGCGCTCAAGAAGCTGGTGGCCGCCGGCACCAAGCTGTTCCAGTTCCCGCGCGACGTGATGGACGGTGCCTTCAAGGCCTCGCAGGAGCTGTACAGCGAAATCGGTGCCAAGAACCCGGCCTTCAAGAAGATTCACGACGACTACATGGCCTTCCGCCGTGACTCGAACCTCTGGTTCCGCTTCTCCGAGGCCACGTTCGACGACTTCATGCAGAAGCAGCGTCTCTGACCGCCGACCTTGCGGCGGCTGCCGCAGGTCTGAATCGAGCACCGCCATGGCGGGGCTTTTTTCCGTCCGCAGACTCCGGCCCGCCGCCTACCGGCCGCGGGTCGCAGCTTACTTCTTCTGCTGGTCTTGCTTGACGGCGTCGAGCAGATCGCGCATCGGGTCGTTGGCGGGCGCGGATCCGGCCGCACTGACGGGGTCGGTCGAGGTGGGCGACATCTGCTGCAGCGCGTCGCGGCCGCTCTGCAGCTTCTCCAGCGCCGCATCGGCGTCGATGTTCTGCGCATCCTTGCCCAGGCTGTCCGCCACCAGCGACGGGAAGGCGATGATCACCACCACCATGACGAGCTGAAGGATGATGAAGGCAATCGAGCCCTTGTAGATCTGCGAGGTCTGCACGGCAGGGATCATCTCGCCGGTGACACGGTCTTTGTAGTCGACCTTGGCCGCCACGCTGCGCAGGTAGAACAGTGCAAATCCGAAGGGCGGCGTCAGGAACGAGGTCTGCAGGTTCATCGCCACGATGACGCCGAACCACACCATCACGGCGTCCAGCGGCGCGCCAGGCAGCAGTTCGGGAAGGATCTTCGCGGCCACCGGCGCCAGCATCGGGATCACGATGAACGCGATCTCGAAGAAGTCGATGAACATGCCGAGGATGAACACCAGCACGTTGACGACGATGAGGAAGCCCATCGCGCCACCGGGCAGGTCCTCGAAGAGGTGCTCCACCCAGATGTGACCGTCGGCGGCGTTGAAGGTGAAGCTGAACACCGTCGAGCCGATCAGGATGAACAGCACGAAGGTGGCCAGCTTGGCGGTGCTGTCCAGCGCCTGGCGCATCAGCTTGAAGTCCAGCCGCTTGCGCGCGAACGCCATGATCAGCGCACCCACCGCGCCCATCGCGCCGCCCTCGGTGGGCGTGGCCACACCCAGGAAGATGGTGCCCAGCACGAGGAAGATCAGCACCAGCGGCGGGATCAGCACGAAGGTGACCTGTTGCGCCAAGCGTGACAGCATGCCCAGTCGTGCCAGTTTGTCCAGCAGCGCCAGGCCCAGAGCCAGGAAAGACGCCACCGTCATCGACATGATGAAGACTTCGTCGCCCGGCGCCGGCCGGTCGCGGCCGACCATCGGGTTGATGATGGCCTCGTGGTACTGGGCCCAGAGCCAACCCGCTGCGCCACAGATCGCGAACAGAACCAGCAAGGAGCGGTGACCGCTGGCCCCGCTGCTTTCACGGTAGATGCGCGCCTCCAGCGGCAGCGCCGGCACCCACTTGGGCCGCACGATGGCCACCGCGGCCACGAAGGCGAGGTAAAGCCCCACCAGCAGCAGGCCCGGTACCAGGGCGCCGGCATACATGTCGCCGACGGAGCGGCCGAGCTGGTCGGCCAGCACGATCAGCACCAGAGACGGCGGGATCGCCTGCGCCAGCGTGCCCGAGGCCGTGATGGTGCCGGTGGCGATGGTGCGGTTGTAGCCGTAGCGCAGCATGATGGGCAGCGAAATCAGGCCCATCGAAATCACCGCCGCGGCCACGACGCCGGTGGTGGCGGCCAACAGCGCGCCCACCAGGATGACGGCGATGGCCAGGCCGCCGCGCACGGGCCCGAACACCTGGCCGACTGTCTCAAGGAGATCCTCGGCCATGCCCGAGCGCTCGAGGATGATCCCCATGAAGGTGAAGAAGGGGATCGCCAGCAGCGTGTCGTTCTGCATGATGCCGAACACGCGCAGCGGCAGCGCCTGGAACATGTTCGCGCCGAACAGGCCCACCTCGATGCCGATGTAGCCGAACATCAGGCCGGTTGCGGCCAGGCCAAAGGCCACCGGGATGCCGGTGAGCAGGAAGAACAGCAGGCCCGCGAACATCAGCGGGACGAAGTTCTGGGCAATGAACTGAGCCATGTCAGCGCGCTCCCTGGACCTTGGCTGCGGCCTGCCGCGCCAGCTCCTCGGCCAGCTTCTCTTCTTCGGACTTGCCGGACACCTCGGTGAACGGCTCGCTGCGGTGGCCGGTGAGGAATGCGATGCGCTTGACGAGCTCGGACATCGACTGCAGCGCCAGGATGGCGAAGCCCACCGGGATCAGCAGCAGCACCGGCCAGCGGATCAGGCCGCCGGCGTTGGCGCTCATCTCGCCCGAGGCGTAGGCCTGCTGGAACAACGGCCATGACAAGACCATCAGGATGATCGACAGCGGGATCGTGAAGAACACGATGCCCAGGATGTCGATGATCGCGTTGGTGCGCTTGGACAGCTTGCTCGAGATGAAGTCGATGCGCACGTGGGCGTTGCGCAAGAACACGTAGCCCGCGCCGAGCATGAACACCCCGGCGAACAGGTACCACTGGATCTCAAGAAAGGCGTTCGAACTCATGTCGAAGGCCTTTCGGATGATGGCGTTGCCGGCACTGATGAGCACCGCCGCCAGCACCAGCCACATGATGAGCTTGCCGATCCATTCATTGAATGCATCGATCAGCCCCGAGATCTTCAGCAAACCGCCCATGCGTGGGTCTCCGTGTGTTCAGCCGTCGGCAGCCCGCCGAACGGCTTGCGCCCGAGCCGCGATTCTAGGAATCGGGCCTGATGCGCACAGGCCCTGAAAACCCGCTGAACGGCTCAGCGTACCCCCAAGGCAACGAACAGCCGCGTCGATCGCGCGCCCGAGCGGCAGAACGCCAGCAGCGGTCGAGGCAGTTCGGCCAGCAGTTGGGCGAAGGCGGCGATTTCCTCGGCCGATTGCCAGCCGCCGTCCACGGGCAGGTGGCGGTAAACCAGGCCGGCGGCGTGAGCGGCGGCCTCGATCTCCGCACTGGTCGGCTGTCCGGGGCCATGCTCGTGGTCCGGGCGGTTGTTGACGATGCTGCGGAATCCCGCAGAAGCCGCTTCCGCCATCGCCGCGGGCGTCAGCTGGCCGGCCACACACACGTCAGGGGCCACGGCACGCAGGTTCGCGGCCTGCAGAACGGGCGCGGCACTCATCGTGCAAGCGCGGCCTTCACCGCGGCAGACACCTGCGCCATCTCGGCCGTGGCAGCCAGACGGGCCTTGGCGGCGGCCATCACCTTGCCCATGTCGCCAGGGCCTGCGGCGCCGAGTTCGGCCACGATGGCCGCCACCGCCGTCGCCACTTCGTCGCCCGAGAGCCGCGCAGGCAGATAGGCCTGCAGCACCGGCACCTCGGCCGATTCCTTGGCCACCAGGTCGTCGCGGCCGGCCTGCTGGAAAGCCGCAATGCTGTCGCGGCGCTGCTTGATGAGCTTGTCGACGATGGCCACGACCGCGGCATCGTCGAGCACGATGCGTTCGTCGACCTCGCGCTGCTTCATCGCGGCCAACAGCATGCGGATGGTGGACAGGCGCTCGCTGTCCTTGGCGCGCATGGCCGCCTTCATGTCATCCTGGATGCGGTCCTTCAGCGTGCTCATGGCGGCGGGTCTCTCGGCACTCGGCCTGGGGTATCAACAACGACAAAAGCCCGCCACGGGGATCCGCGCGGGCTTGCCTTGGCGACCGTCGAGGCGTCCCCGATGTGGGGGATGCCGTCGTTCCGGTCAGTAGAGCTTCTTGGGCAGCTGCATGCTGCGCACGCGCTTGAAGTGGCGCTTCACCGCCGCCGCCTTCTTGCGCTTGCGTTCGGAAGTGGGCTTTTCGTAGAACTCGCGGGCGCGCAGCTCGGTCAGCAGGCCGATCTTCTCGATGGTGCGCTTGAAGCGGCGCAGGGCGACATCGAAAGGTTCGTTCTCTTTGACGCGGATCGTGGTCATTGCGGGTTGGGGCTGCTTTCGCGAAGGCCCGGGGTTTGCAGGGAAAAGTCCGAAATCGGTCGCCATCCAGCAGCGGTCCGTCACGGCAAAGCCATCGATTATAGGCGTGAAGTGGGCACCTGGGCATTCAGATCGTGCAAGACCGAAGCCAGGGGACGCAGCCGCTCTGCGCGCCTGGCACTCTCAGCCCAGCCGCCCGAGCACCGCCGCCCACTCCGCAGCCGTCACCGGCGTGATCGACAGCCGGTTGCCCCGACGCAGCACATGCAGGGTCGACAACTCGGGCGCCCGGCGCATGTCGGCCAGCGACAGCAGGCGCGTCTTGCGCACCAGCGTCACATCCACCTTGAGCCAACGCGGTGCCTCGCGGGTGGACTTCGGGCCGAAGTAGGGGCTGGGAGCGTGGGCAGCAAGGGTGTCCGTCGTGAACCGTGAGCCGCATTCCTGAACCCTCAGGGAAGTTCAGGTGGGCGAGGTCAGCCTGGCTTCGGGTTCATCTGACGCGAGACGATCACACCAGCCCGGCAATGTTCCAAGCCCTGGCTCAATGAGCATCGGTTCAAGGAAATATAGAGCCCACGAGATCACGACGGACGCATTCATTCTAGGCAGAGGTCAAGGTCCTGTGCTGCCGATAGTCACAACAACTGCCCATCGGCGCCGAGGGCTTGGTCCAGTCGTTCGACCAGCAGGTCCAGCTGCGCCTGGGGCAGGACGCCTGTGGTGGCAACCTCGGCTGTAGGCTCGGCGGCGCGTACGGGGCTCTGTTCGGCAGACTGGTAGGCGAGGTTGAGCGCCGCCAGCACGGCGATGCGCTCGCGTGCGCGCACTTTGCCGGCGTCGCGGATGTTGACCATCTCGCGGTCGACGGCCGCCACGGCCTTGGCGAGCAACGCCTCGCCGCCTTCGGGGCAGGCCAGGACGTACACCTGTCCGAGGATGGTCACCTCCATCTGCTTCATGTGCCGGAATCTCGTTCGGCCGGGATCGGGCCCGGCTCTGCTGGCAATCGGGCCAGAAGGCCGTCGATGCGGCCGCGTGCGGCGGCCAGCCGAGAACGGAGGCTGTCGCGCTCGGCCGCGACCGCGGCCAGTTGTTCCCCGATCAGCGCATTGGCACGCTGCAACTCCTGGTGTCGCAGCACCAAGCGGTCGATCCGTTCCGCGAGCTCATCGAACGTATGGGCCATCGGCATCCCCCTCGCAGACATTGTAGGGACGCGATTTCGTGGTCGCGCCGTCAGCCCGCCTTGTGGCGGCCGACCGTGCGGGCGCGCCGGCCTTCATCGCACCACTCGCGCACCCCGCAGGCTGCGCAGCGCGGAGCGCGCGCAGTGCACACATAGCGGCCGTGCAGGATGAGCCAGTGGTGGGCATGCTCGCCCCAGCGCAACGGGACGCGCTGGAGCAGCTGCTGCTCGACCTGCTGGACTGTCTTGCCACGCGCCAGCCCGGTGCGGTTGCTCACGCGGAACACGTGCGTGTCCACCGCCATCGTCGGCTCTCCGAAAGCCACGTTCAGCACCACGTTGGCCGTCTTGCGACCCACTCCGGGCAGCGCCACGAGCGCGGCGTGGTCGCTCGGCACTTTGCCGCCGTGCCTTTCCACAAGGATGCGGCAGGTGGCGAGCAGATTCTTCGCCTTGGTCCGGCACAGGCCGATGGTGCGCACGAGCTCGGTCACGCGTGCTTCGCCCAGCGCCAACATGCGTTGTGGGTTGGGCGCCAGAACGAACAGCCGCTTCGTCGCCTTGTTGACACCCACGTCGGTGGCCTGGGCCGACAGCAGCACCGCGGCCAGCAGCTCAAAGACGCTGGAGAATTCGAGCTCGGTGCGCGGCTCCGGGTTGGCCGCGGCGAGCCTGGCGAAGAAGGGGCCGATGTCCTCAGGCTTCATCGTCGGCGGGCGGCGGCGTCGGCGAGGCCAGCCGAGCGCGTCTGCGGGCCAGCGCGGCCTCGACGATGGGGCGCTTGGCGTCGAGCACGGCGGGGTCGGTGTGGCGGCTGGCGGCGGCGATGTCGGCCAGCTTGTGTGCGGCCCTCGCGGCCAGGCGCTCGTCGTTGTCGCGCCGCTCCTGTGCCAGCCGCTGGCCGCGCAGGCGGTGGCGCGCGCGCGCCTCATCGGCCCGCGCCGGGCTCCAGGCGGCCCAGCCGCTGGCGCCGGACGTGGCGGGCTCCAGCGCGATGCAGTCCACCGGGCAGGCCGGCACGCACAGCGCGCAGCCGGTGCACAGCGACTCGATCACGGTGTGCATGCGCTTGGGCGCGCCGACGATGCAGTCCACAGGGCAGGCCTTGATGCACAGCGTGCAACCAATGCACCAGGCCTCGTCGACAAAGGCGACGGCGCGTGGGCCTTCGGTGCCGTGGGCCGGGTCGAGCGGCTGCACCGGCTGGCCGCTGATCGAGGCAAGCCGCACGATGCCCTCGGCGCCGCCGGGCGGGCAGCGGTTGATGGGCGCCCGGCCCTCGGCGATGGCCTCGGCGTAGCGGCGGCAGTCGGGCTCGCCACAGCGCGTGCATTGCGTCTGCGGCAGTGCTGCGTCGATACGGTCGGCCAGGCA
The DNA here is from genome assembly GCA_023657425.1 of Ideonella sp. WA131b. Taxonomy (NCBI): domain Bacteria; kingdom Pseudomonadati; phylum Pseudomonadota; class Betaproteobacteria; order Burkholderiales; family Sphaerotilaceae; genus Ideonella; species Ideonella sp. WA131b. The sequence goes on along the minus strand of JAGTJW010000002.1, from coordinate 916,974 downwards.
GGCGGACGAAGTGTTGGTCACGACGCCGGATTATCGCGGCGCCGAACGCACCTTGGCTGCTTTAAGCCGCGGTCTTGCGGGCGCGGGACTTGCGCTCGGGCACTGCGGGTGCTGTCGCAGCCGCACGGCGCGGCGCCTTGCCAACCGGTGCGGCGTCGAGCGGGGTATTGAACCGCTTGATGAAATCGCGCACCGCCGGGTACACCTTCTCGCGCCAGCGCCGGCCTGAGAAGATGCCGTAGTGGCCCGCACCCTCGGCCGTGTAGTGCACTGAGCGGGCCCTCGGGATGCCGATGCACAGCCCGTGCGCGGCCTCGGTCTGGCCGGCGCCGGAGATGTCGTCGAGTTCGCCTTCCACCGTGAGCAGCGCCGTGCGCGTGATGTCCTGCGGCCTCACCGCCTGGCCGGCGACGGCCCAGGTGCCGTTGACGAGCGCGAAATCCTGGAACACGGTCTTGATGGTGTCCAGGTAGTACTCGGCCGGCATGTCGAGCACGGCGTTGTACTCGTCGTAGAACTGGCGGTGGGCCTCGGCGTTGTCATCGTCACCGCGGATCAGGTCGAGGAAGTAGTCGTAGTGGCTGCTCAAGTGACGGTCCGGGTTCATCGCCACGAACCCCGTGTGCTGCAGGAAGCCGGGGTAGACGCGGCGGCCTGCGCCCGGGAAGTTCTGCGGCACGCGAAAGATGACGTTGTTCTCGAACCAGCTGTGGCTCTTGTTCATCGCCAGGTTGTTGACGGCGGTGGGGCTTTTCCGCGCGTCGATGGGGCCGCCCATCATCGTCATCGTGAGCGGCGTGGGTTCACCGCGGCTGGCCATCAGCGAGACGGCGGCCAACACCGGCACCGTGGGCTGGCAGACGCTGATGACGTGCGCGTCGCCACCACCGACGTGACGGATGAACGCCTCCACGTAGGCCACGTAGTCGTCGAGATGGAACGGACCCGCCTCGGCCGGGACCATGCGCGCGTCGGTCCAGTCGGTGATGTAGACCTTGTGGTCCTGCAGCAGGCTCTTGACGGTGTCGCGCAGCAGGGTGCTGTGGTGGCCCGACAACGGCGCCACCACCAGCACGGTGGGCTGCGTCTTCATCAGCGCCAGCGTGGCCGGGTCGTCCGAGAAGCGCTTGAAGCGCAGCAGCCGGCAGAACGGTTTGGTCAGTGCCACCTGCTCCTGCACCGCCACATTGGAACCACCCACGGCAGCGGCCGTGATGTCGAAGACAGGCTTTTCGTACTCCTTGGCCAGACGGTGCAGCAGGTCGAAGCCGGCAGAGACACGCTGCGCCCAGGGCGTGTGCGCATAGGGAGACAGCGGGTGGTTGTACAGCTTGGCCGTGGCGCTGGCGAACTCCGAAAACGGTGCCATCAGCGCGCGCTGGGTTTCGTACAGGTGGTAGAGCATGGTGCTGTCCTTGCTGTCGCTCTTGCGACGCTGGGCGCGGGCCCGGCTGGGCCTGCGCGACCGAATGTAACCCGTCTCATGCTGCGGTGCAGCAACTGCGTCAGGCAGACACTGGCGCGCCATCTTGGCGCCTGGGCACGCGCCAGATCCGCCGATGAACGGCCGGCTTCAGCCCTTCATCACGGCGGTCAGCGCGGCCACGACGGCCTCGATGTTGCGGCTGTTGACAGCGGCCACGCAAATGCGGCCGGAGTCCAGGCCATACACGCCGAACTCGTCGCGCAGACGCTGCATCTGTGCCTTGCTCAGGCCCGAGTAGCTGAACATGCCCATCTGCTGGGTGATGTAGGACAGGTTGCCTGCCACACCGGCGGCGGCCAGCCGCTCCACCAGCTGTCGACGCGTGGCGGCGATGCGCTGGCGCATACCGGCGAGCTCGTTTTCCCACATCGTGCGCAGCGCATGCGTGTTCAGCACCGTGGCCACCACCGTGGCGCCGAAGGTGGGTGGGTTGCTGTAGTTGGTGCGGATCACGATCTTCAGCTGGCTCAGCACACGTGCCGCCTCGTCCCTGCCGGCGCAGACCACACTGAGCGCGCCCACGCGCTCGCCGTAGAGTGAGAAGCTCTTGCTGAACGAGGTGCTCACGAAGAACGGCAGGCCGGTGGCCAGGAAGACCTGCACCGCCGCGCCGTCTTCGGCGATGCCGAGTCCGAAGCCTTGGTAGGCCATGTCGAGGAAGGGCACGAGCGCGCGCGCCTGGCAGGCGGCGGCCACCTGCTGCCACTGCGCCGGCGTGAGATCGCAGCCCGTAGGGTTGTGGCAGCAGGCATGCAGCACGACGATGGTGCCCGGCGCGGCGGCGTCCAGCGTGGACAGCAACTCGGCGATGCGCACGCCGCGCGTGGCGGTGTCGTAGTAGGGATAGATCTCCACCGCGAAGCCCGCGTTGGTGAAGAGGGCGCCGTGGTTCTCCCAGCTGGGGTCGGAGATCAGCACCTTGGCCTCAGGGTTCACGCGGTAGAGCAGGTCGGCGCCCACCTTCAGGCCGCCGGTGCCGCCGATGGCCTGCACGGTAGCCACGCGGCCCTCGGCCAGCACGGCGCTGTCGGCGCCGAACACGAGGCCCTGCACGGCCTTGTCGTATGCGGCGATGCCATCGATCGGGAGGTAGCCCTTGGCCTTGGGCGCTTCAAGCAGCTGCCGCTCGGCAGCGGCCACGCACTTCAGCACGGGCAAGTTGCCCTGGTCGTCGAAGTAGACGCCGACACCCAGATTCACCTTGCCCGGCCGTGCATCGGCGTTGAACTGTTCGTTGAGGCCCAGGATGGGGTCGCGGGGCGCCATCTCGACGGCCGCGAAGAGAGCGGGAGCTGCAGGCATGTGGAGTCGGGGATCTGGGGGATGGGGAGGGTGGGTTACCCTTGCCGGTTGCCCCCACCCGATGCGGTGGGTGACCCCCAGGATTCTAGGTGCAAGGCCCAGGGAAACCCCGCATGACCGTCGCCACGCCTGCCCTCGCCGAAGCGGCCCCCGAAGCCCCGTCGCAGGGGGACTTCGTCAGCTTTCCGGGCTCGCCCTACCAGCTGTTCCAGCCCTACCCGCCGGCCGGCGACCAGCCCGAGGCGATCGGCAAGCTGGTGGAGGGGATCGAAGACGGCCTGACCTTCCAGACGCTCCTGGGTGTGACTGGCTCGGGCAAGACCTTCACGATGGCCAACGTCATCGCCCGCACAGGCCGGCCGGCGATCGTGTTCGCGCCCAACAAGACGCTGGCTGCGCAGCTCTACAGCGAGTTCCGCGAGTTCTTCCCGCGCAACGCGGTGGAGTACTTCGTGAGCTACTACGACTACTACCAGCCCGAGGCCTACGTGCCGCAGCGCGACCTGTTCATCGAGAAGGACAGTGCGATCAATGAGCACATCGAGCAGATGCGCCTCAGTGCCACCAAGAGCCTCCTGGAGCGGCGCGACGTGGTCATCGTGGCCTCTGTCAGTGCCATCTATGGCATCGGAAACCCGAGCGACTATCACAAGATGATCATGACGTTGCGGGTGGGCGACAAGGCCGGCCAGCGCGATGTCATCGCCCAGCTGATCCGCATGCAATACAAGCGCAACGAGATCGACTTCGGCCGCGGCTCGTTCCGCGTGCGCGGCGACACCATCGACATCTTTCCGGCCGAGCACTCGGAGCTTGCGCTGCGCATCGAGTTGTTTGACGACGAGGTCGAAGCCCTGTCTCTGCTGGACCCTCTCACCGGCCGTGTGCGCCAGAAGATCCCGCGCTTCACGGTGTACCCGAGCAGCCACTACGTGACGCCCCGCGAGCGCGTGGTCGACGCCATCGCCACCATCAAGGAGGAGCTGCGCGAGAGGCTGGACTTCTTCGTGAAGAACGGCAAGCTGGTGGAGGCGCAACGGCTGGAGCAGCGCACGCGCTTCGACCTCGAGATGCTTCAGGAGGTGGGCCACTGCAAGGGTATCGAGAACTACACGCGGCACCTCAGCGGCGCGCGTCCCGGCGAGCCGCCGCCGACGCTGGTCGACTACCTGCCGGCCGACACCATCATGTTCCTTGACGAGAGCCACGTGCTGATCGGCCAGTTCGGCGGCATGTTCAACGGCGACCGCGCGCGCAAGACCACGCTGGTGGAGTACGGCTTCCGGTTGCCGAGCGCGCTGGACAACCGGCCGCTGAAGTTCGAGGAGTACGAGGCCAAGATGCAGCAGGCCGTGTTCGTGAGCGCCACCCCGGCGGCCTATGAGAAGGAGCACGCCGGGCAGGTGGTTGAGCAGCTCGTGCGGCCCACCGGGCTGGTCGACCCCGAGGTGGAGGTGCGCCCGGCTTCCACCCAGGTGGACGACGTGCTGCAGGAAATCCGCGAGCGGGTGAAGGTGAACGAGCGCGTGCTCATCACCACGCTCACCAAGCGCATGGCCGAGCAGTTGACGGAGTACCTGTCTGACAACGGCGTCAAGGTGCGCTACCTGCACAGCGATGTCGACACAGTGGAGCGCGTGGAGATCCTGCGCGACCTGCGCCTGGGCACCTTCGACGTGCTGGTCGGCATCAACCTGCTGCGTGAGGGTCTGGACCTGCCCGAGGTGAGCCTGGTGGCCATCCTCGACGCCGACAAGGAAGGCTTCCTGCGGGCCGAGCGCTCGCTCATCCAGACCATCGGCCGCGCGGCGCGCAACCTCAACGGCCGCGCCATCCTGTACGCCGAGCGCATCACCGACAGCATGCGCGCGGCCATCGACGAAACAGAGCGCCGGCGTGCCAGGCAGATCGCCCACAACGCGGCCCACGGCATCGTGCCCAAGGCGCTGAACAAGCGCGTGCGCGACCTCATCGACGGCGTCGTCTCCGACAAGGCCGCCAAGGACGACCTGGCTGCTGCCAAGGCATCGGCCGAAGTGGAGGCGATGAGCGAGAAGGACCTTGGCAAGCGCATCAAGCTGCTCGAGAAGCAGATGCTCGACCACGCCCGCAACCTGGAGTTCGAGAAGGCCGCCCGCGTGCGCGACCAATTGGCGCTGCTGCGCGAGCAGGCCTTCGGGGCCGGCGGTGCCGGCGACCTCGTGCCCTTCGTCGGTGGCCAGGCCGGGGGCGCGCGGTGATCGAGCGCCTGAGGCAGTGGCTGGCCGGCGATCTGCCGGCCGCGGCCGCCCAGTCGCGGCTCGTGGCTACGATCTCTCTCGCCTGCGCGCCCGCCCGCTGGGAGCGTGGGCGGCAGAAATCCAGCCCCGGCCCCGTCCCTTCGGCTTGGGCCGATTTCGGGGCCCATGCGGCGCTGCCTCGCTGACCCGGGCGTACAGCCCTCGCTGCGCGCGACGCCTGGCCTGGGCCCCGAAATCGGCCCAACGCGGAGCCGGATGTCTGACGCCCACGCTCCGGGCTGCGTGAGCGCAGGCCGCCCGCCGGGCCGGCGCAGGCGGGTATGCTGATGGCGCTGGCCCTGCGCCGGGCCCATGAGGCCGAGGTGCCCGACCCCGCTACGGCAGCCCGGCCGGCTTCGAGCACGTGCCGGACCTCGTGGAAGCCAACTGCGACGGCATCCTGGAGCGCCTCGCGCTGCAGCAGCCGCTGCTGGACACAGCTGAATCCAGCCGCTGAAGCGGCTTTGTCATGGACGGAATGGCGGCGAGCCCTTCAATGCCGGACTGATTCACTCGACTTCCGGTATAGTTGAGTGATTCGCTCGGGAACGAGCCTTCCCCCGGCCGGCGCCTCCCTGCGCCCAGGAGCCCCGCCATGCGACTGACCACCAAGGGTCGTTTTGCCGTTACCGCCATGATTGACCTGGCCCTGCGCTCCAGCAACGGCCCCGTCGCCCTGGCAGCGATCAGCCAGCGGCAGCAGATCTCGCTGTCCTACCTCGAACAGCTCTTCGGCAAGCTGCGCCGCCACGAGCTGGTGGAGAGCACCCGCGGCCCCGGCGGTGGCTACTCGCTCGGGCGGCCGGCGACCGAGATCACCGTGGCCGACATCATCGTCGCCGTCGACGAACCCATCGACGCCACCGGCTGCGCTGGCAGCGAGAACTGCATGGGCGAGGACAGCGGCAAGTGCATGACGCACGACCTCTGGGCCGGCCTGAACCAGCGCATGATCGAGTTTCTGGACTCCGTCTCTCTCAAGAAGCTGGTCGACGAGCAGCTGGCCAAGGGTGTTTCCATCGACGAGGCGCCGGTCAAGCGCGCGATCTCGTCGGTGCCCGTCGTCAAGCCGATCAAGGTGACGGCGCCGAACTCGGTGTTCGCGCTCGGCTCCTCGCTCACCAAGTAAACCACGCCTCCGAGACATGACCCCGCACCTGCCCATCTACCTGGACTACGGCGCCACGACGCCGTGCGACCCGCGCGTCGTCGACGCAATGATCCCCTGGCTGCGCGAGCACTTCGGCAACCCGGCCAGCCGCAGTCACGCCTGGGGGTGGGAGGCCGAGGAGGCCGTCGAGAAGGCGCGAGTCCAGGTGGCCGCCCTGCTGAACGCCGACCCGCGCGAGATCGTCTGGACCAGCGGCGCCACCGAGAGCAACAACCTCGCCATCAAGGGCGCGGCGCACTTCTACGCCAGCCGCGGCAGGCACATCGTCACCGTCAAGACCGAGCACAAGGCGGTGCTCGACACGACGCGCGAGCTCGAGCGCCAGGGCTTCGAGGTGACTTACCTTGATGTGCAGGAAGACGGCCTGCTCGACCTTGACCGCTTCAATGACGCACTTCGGCCCGACACCATCTTGGCCAGCGTCATGATCGTGAACAACGAGATCGGCGTGATCCAGGACATCCCTGCCATCGGCGCGATGTGCCGCGAGCGCGGGATCATCCTGCATGTCGACGCCGCGCAGGCCACGGGCAAGGTGGCCATCGACATGGCGACGCTGCCGGTCGACCTGATGAGCCTGGCCTCGCACAAGACCTATGGCCCCAAGGGCATCGGTGCCCTGTACGTGCGGCGCAAGCCGCGCGTGCGCCTGGAGGCGCAGATGCACGGCGGTGGCCACGAGCGCGGCATGCGCAGCGGCACGCTGCCCACGCACCAGTGCGTGGGCATGGGGCTGGCCTTCGAGATCGCGCGCCAGGAGATGGGCACCGAGCTCGAGCGCGTGCGCATGCTGCAGAAGCGGCTGCTCGACGGCATCCAGGGCATCGAGCAGGTGTTCATCAACGGCCACCTTGAGAAGCGCGTGCCGCACAACCTGAACGCGAGCTTCAACTTCGTCGAGGGTGAGAGCCTGATCATGGGCGTGAAGGGCATCGCCGTCAGCTCTGGATCAGCCTGCACCAGCGCCAGCCTGGAGCCCAGCTACGTGCTGCGTGCTTTGGGCCGCAGCGACGAGCTGGCGCACAGCAGCCTGCGCATGACCATCGGCCGCTTCACCACCGAGCACGACATCGACACCGCCGTGGCGCTGCTGCAAGACCGCGTGGCCCGGCTGCGCGAGCTCTCGCCGCTGTGGGAGATGCACAAGGACGGCATCGACCTCAACACGATCCAATGGGCCGCGCACTGAGCGCACGCGGCCGCGACGTCACCAGGAGTACCGGAACATGGCTTACAGCGACAAGGTCGTCGAGCACTACGAGAACCCGCGCAACGTCGGCAGCTTCGACAAGGGCGATGCCGACGTCGGCACCGGCATGGTCGGAGCGCCGGCCTGCGGCGACGTGATGAAGCTGCAGATCAAGGTCAACCCCGCCACCGGGCTGATCGAGGACGCGCGCTTCAAGACCTACGGCTGCGGCTCGGCCATCGCCAGCAGCTCGCTCGTCACCGAGTGGGTCAAGGGCAGAAGCCTGGACGAGGCGCTGACGATCAAGAACACGCAGATCGCCGAGGAACTGGCGCTGCCGCCGGTGAAGATCCACTGCTCCATCCTGGCCGAGGACGCCATCAAGGCCGCGGTCGAGGACTACAAGCACAAGCACGGCGCCGCCGCCACTGCCGCTGCCGCGGACTGAGCCCGCCATGGCCGTCACGCTCACCGAGGCCGCGGCGCGGCATGTCACCCGTTACCTCGGCCGCCGGGGCAAGGGTGTCGGCGTGCGCCTGGGCGTCAAGACCACCGGCTGCTCGGGCCTGGCCTACAAACTGGAGTACGCCGACGAGGTGGCCCCGAACGACATCGTCTTCGAGGACCACGGCGTCAAGGTGCTGATCGACCCCAAGAGCCTGCCCTACATCGACGGCACCGAGCTCGACTTCGTGCGCGAGGGGCTCAACGAAGGCTTCAAGTTCCACAACCCACGCGAGAAGGACCGCTGCGGCTGCGGCGAATCTTTCCGGGTCTGATGGACTGATGGAGCCCGCGTTCACGATCACCGAGGAGCGCCCCGACCAGCCCGAGGTCGTGGCGCTGCTCGCTGCGCTCGACCGCTACCTGGGCAGCCTGTACGCGCCCGAGGCCAACCACATCCTCTCGGTCGACGAATTGCTGGCGCCCGACATCAGCTTCTTCGTCGCGCGCGAGCAGGGGGAGGCTGTCGGCACCGCCGCCTGCCGCCGCAGGGCCGGCGAGCCCGCCACCGGCGGCCACGCCTACGGCGAGGTCAAGCGCATGTACGTCGATCCATCGCGCCGCGGCCGCCGGCTGGGCGCGCGGCTGCTCGATGCCATGGAAGACAAGCTGCGCCGCGACGGCTATCGCCTGGCGCTGCTGGAGACCGGCCGCGACCAGACCGAGGCCGTCAAGCGCTACGAGCGCGCCGGCTATGCGCTGCGCGGCCCTTTCGGCGGCTACCCGGACAATGGGCTGTCGCTGTTCATGGCCAAGGCGCTGTAGCCGGGGCCGAGCGATGAAGCTCACCGACGACGACTTCAGCCTTTTCGGGCTGCCGCCGCGGCAGCTGCTCGACCGCGCCGCGCTCGACGCGCGCCGCCGCGATCTGCAGGCTGCCACGCACCCCGACCGCTTTGCCGCCGACGGCGCGGCGGCGCAGCGCGTGGCCATGCAGTGGTCGGTGCGCGTGAACGAGGCCTGGCAGCGCCTGAAGGACCCGCTCAGCCGCGCCGCCTACCTGTGCGAGCAGCGCGGCGCGCCCATCGCGGCCGAGAGCAACACGGCCATGCCGCGCGAGTTCCTGCAGCAGCAGATGGGCTGGCGCGAAGCGCTCGACGACACGGTCGACGCAGCGGCGGTACAGGCGCTGGACGACGCCGTGGCCGCGCAGGAGCGCGCGATGCACCAGCGCCTGGTGGTGCTGCTCGACGAGCAGGGAGACACGGCCGCCGCCGCCGCGCAGGTGCGCGCGCTCATGTTCGTGACCCGTTTCCGTGAGGCGCTGGCACAGCGCCTTGAGCGGCTCGCCGCCGCCTGATCCCCGCCCCGCGATGGCCCTCCTGCAGATCTCCGAACCCGGCCAGGCGCCGGACCCGCACCAGCGCCGCATCGCCGTGGGCATCGACCTGGGCACCACGAACTCGCTGGTGGCCGCCGTGCGCCACGGCGTGCCCGAGTGCCTGCCCGACGAGCTGGGCCGGCTGCTGCTGCCCAGCGCGGTGCACTACCCCGAGGGTGGCGGCCGCCGCATCGGCCACGAGGCGCTGGCGGCGCAGGCCAGCGACGCCGCCAACGCCGTCGCGTCCTTCAAGCGCCTGATGGGCCGCCGTCTGGCCGACGTGACCACTCCTGACCGCCTGCCCTACGCGCTGGTCGACCAGCCCGGCATGGTGGCCGTGGCCACGCGCGCGGGCTCGAAGACGCCGGTGGAGCTGTCGGCCGAGATCCTCGCCACGCTCCGCCAGCGCGCCGAAGACAGCTTCGACAGTGAACTGCACGGCGCCGTCATCACCGTGCCCGCCTATTTCGACGACGCGCAGCGTCAGGCCACGAAGGACGCGGCGGAGCTGGCCGGCTTGAACGTGCTGCGCCTGATCAGCGAGCCCACGGCGGCTGCCGTGGCCTACGGCCTGGACCACGGCAGCGAGGGCCTGTATGCCGTCTACGACCTGGGCGGCGGCACCTTCGACATCAGCCTGCTGCGCCTGACGCGCGGCGTGTTCGAGGTTGTGGCCACCGGCGGCGATGCGGCCCTGGGCGGCGACGACATCGACCACACACTGGCCGACTGGGCGCTGACCCAGGCCGACGTCGACGCCGCGACGCTGGGCGCGCAGGACCGCCGCAACGCGCTGATCGCCGCGCGCGCCACCAAGGAGGCGCTGAGCACGGCCGCGTGCGCCGAGTGGCAGGCCCGGGTGGCCGGCCGCGACGCCCGCGTGGCCGTGTCCCGCGCGCAGCTCGACGCCGTCGCCGCGCCGCTCGTGGAGCGCACGCTGACTGCCGTGCGCAAGGTGCTGCGCGATGCCCGCGTGGCGGCCGACGAGGTGCAGGGCGTGGTCATGGTGGGCGGCAGCACGCGCATGCCGCTGGTGCGCGAGCGCGTGAGCGCGCAGTTCGGCCGCCCGGTGCTGACCGACGTGAACCCCGACGAGGTCGTGGCCCTCGGCGCCGCGATCCAGGCCAATGCGCTGGCCGGCAACGCCCGGGATGGCGAGCTGCTGCTGCTGGACGTGATCGCGCTCAGCCTGGGCCTGGAGACCATGGGCGGGCTGGTCGAGCGCGTGATCGAGCGCAACAGCACCATCCCCGTGGCCAAGGCGCAGGACTTCACCACGTTCAAGGACGGCCTGACGGCGATGGCCATCCACGTCGTGCAGGGCGAGCGTGAACTGGTGGCCGACTGCCGCAGCCTGGCGCGCTTCGAGCTGCGCGGCATCCCGCCGATGGCCGCCGGCGCGGCGCGCATCCGCGTCACCTTCCAGGTCGACGCCGACGGGCTGCTGAGCGTGTCGGCGCGCGAACTGGGCTCGGGCGTCGAGGCCTCGGTGGCCGTCAAGCCCAGCTACGGCCTGGCCGACGAGCAGATCGCGCAGATGCTGCGCGACGGCTTCTCGCATGCCGAGGACGACATGGCGGCGCGCAAGCTGCGCGAGGCGCGGGTGGAGGCGGAGCGCATGGTGCTGGCCACGCGCGCGGCGCTGGTCGCCGACGCTGCGCTGCTCGACGCCGCCGAGCGCCAGGCCATCGAGTCGCTGCTGCAGGCCGCCCAGGCGCAGGCGCGCGGCGCCGATGCCGACGCCATCGACGCCGCCGTCGAGGCCCTGGCCGAGGGCACCGAGGGCTTCGCCGCCGCACGCATGAACGAGGGCATCCGGCGCGCGCTGGCCGGCCGCTCGCTCGACCAGATCTGAAGGCCCCGACCGAAGGCCCCCATGCCCGTCATCCGCATCCTTCCCCACCCCGAGCTGGCGCCCCAGGGCACCACCATCGAGGCTCCCGCCGGCACCTCGCTGTGCGAGGCCATGCTGGAGCATGGCGTCGAGATCGAGCACGCCTGCGAGATGAGCTGCGCCTGCACCACCTGCCACGTCATCGTGAAGGAGGGCTTCGACTCGCTGGGCGAGATGGACGAGTCGGAGGAGGACCTGCTCGACCGCGCCTGGGGACTGACGCCGACCTCGCGACTGAGCTGCCAGGCGATCCTGTCCCAACGCGACGTGACGATCGAGATCCCCAGGTACACGATCAACCACGCCCGCGAGAAGCACTGAGCGCAGCGTGGCGGTGCACGGGCAGATCTTGGCAAGCCGCGCGCCGGCCCTGCGCGGCTCGAACCGGCGATGAAGGTGCTCGGCATCGAGTCGTCGTGCGACGAGACCGGCGTGGCGCTGGTCGAGACCCCGGCCGGGCCGGGCCAGCCGCCGCGCCTGCTGGCCGAGGCGCTGCACACGCAGGCGGCCATGCACGCCGACTATGGCGGCGTCGTGCCCGAGCTGGCCTCGCGCGACCACATCCGCCGCGTGCTGCCGCTGCTGGAGCGCGTGCTGGCCGATGCGGGCGCCGCGCGCTCTGACATCGGCCTCGTGGCCTACACCCGCGGCCCTGGCCTGGCCGGGGCGCTGCTGGTGGGCGCGGGCGTGGCGGTGGCGCTGGCCACGGCGCTGGGCCGGCCGGCGCTGGGCGTGCACCACCTCGAGGGGCACCTGCTGTCGCCGTTCCTGGCCTCGCCGGCACCGGCCTTCCCGTTCGTGGCGCTGCTGGTGTCGGGCGGGCACACGCAGCTGATGCACGTGGCCGGCGTGGGCCGCTACGGGCTGCTGGGCGAGACCATCGACGACGCCGCCGGCGAGGCCTTCGACAAGAGCGCCAAGCTCCTGGGCCTGGGCTACCCGGGCGGGCCGGCGCTGGCACGGCTGGCCGAACAGGGCGACGCAGCCGCGTTCAAGCTGCCGCGTCCCTTGCTGCACAGCGGCGACCTGGACTTCTCCTTCGCCGGCCTCAAGACCGCCGTGCTCACGCAGCACCGCAAGCTCGGTGCCGAGCCCGGCGGCCAGGCCCTCGCGGACCTGGCCGCGGCCACCCAGGAGGCCATCGTCGACGTGTTGGTGGCCAAGTCGCTGCGCGCGCTCGAGACCACCGGCGCCACCACGCTGGTGGTGGCTGGTGGCGTGGGCGCCAACCGCCGCCTGCGCCAGCGGCTCGACACCGCGGTGGCGCGCCGCGGGGCCGCCGTGCACTACCCGCCGCTGGCCTTGTGCACCGACAACGGCGCGATGATCGCGCTGGCCGCGGCGCTGCGGCTGCAGCACGGCCTGGCCCTGCTGCAGACCGACGGCGCCTTCGACGTGCGGCCGCGCTGGCCGCTGGCCGAACTGTCGATCACGACACCGTGATCTCCGCCCCATGGCGCGCGCCGCGCTTGGGGCAGTACAGCGTCAGCACGCCGTGCTCGAGTTTTGCACCGGCCTCGGCCTGGTCGATCTCCACCGGCAGCGCAAAGGTGCGCGCGTAACTCGGCACCGAGCGCTCGCGATAAACCACGCGCTCGCCGTCCTTGCGCGCCTCCTGTTGCGGGTTCTGCGCCTGGACAGTGACCTGGCGGCCGTCGATCGAGACCTTGACGTCTTCGCGGGCAACGCCGGGCATTTCGAGCTTCACGGTGTAGCCGCGGTCGCTCTCGGCGACGTCGAGCGCGGGACTGCGCGAGGCCATGCCCTCGGGCGCAGGCATGGCGACCTGCCCGAAAAAGCGGTCGAAGGCGTCGTCGAAGAGCCGGGAGAGGTGACGGGTGTCGCGGGAGCTGGGAACGATGAACATGGGGCCTCCTAGAATGGCGTGGCAGACACATCGCCGGGCCGGCCTGCAGGCACGGGTCACGGCATCCATGGCCCGCAGGTGACTGCCGGCCGCCGCGTTTTCAAGACCTTCCGTTCTGACGTGCATCAAACCCGACGCAGCCTGTTCGCCGGGGCGGCCCTGCTGCCTTTGGCACTGCGCGCCGCGCTCGACGACGGTGCCGGCGTCGTGCTGCAGGGCAACAGCTCGGCCCCCGCCGCGGTGCTGTCGGATGCCATCGACAAGCACAACGAGCGCAGCCTCCAGCGGCGCGTGCCGTTACTGAACCACTCGGCCGTGGACCCGGCGCTCACCGACGAGCGCTGCAGCTTCTGGCACTTCCGCTTCGACGCCACCGCCGACCTGCGGCTGGCCGCGCGGGTCGAGACGCTGCTGGCCGACCGCCGCGTGCAGCGCCTGTGCCTCACCGCGCCTGGCACCCGGCGCATGCGCGCCGCCGATCACCAACTGCAGCAGCCGCTGGTGGTCAGCGTGATGGAGCGGGCTGGCTCGCCCGGCGTGCCGTTCGAGGTCGAGGGCTCGGACTTCGGCTTTGCGGACCTTGCGCCGCTTCGAGGCCGAGGCCGTGGCGCAGCCGAACGCCTGCCGCATGCCGCGGCCCGACTGACAAGCTGACGGCCCTCAAGAAACGAGCCCGCATGATCCGCGCTGCCATCGAGCAACTGCCCGCCAGCCTGATCCGTGAGGTGGCCAACGCCGGCCTGGGCCGGACCGACGTGCTGCCTTTCTGGTTCGGCGAGAGCGACGAGGTCACGCCCGAGCCCATCCGCGCAGCGGCGGCCGAGTCGCTGGCGCGGGGCGAGACCTTCTACTCGCACAACCTCGGGCTGCCCGAGCTTCGCGAGGCCATCGCCGCCTACGCCACGGCGTTGCACCGGCCGGTGGCGGCCTCGCGCATCGCCGTCACCTCGGCCGGTGTGAACGCGCTGATGCTGGCCATGCAGATGCTGCTGGGCGCGGGTGACGAAGTCGTGGCCGTGGTGCCCGTGTGGCCCAACCTCACCGCGCAGCCGGCGATCCTGGGTGCCCGGGTCACCCGCGTGGCGCTGGCGCCCGACGACCAGGGTGCCTGGCGGCTGGACCTGCCCGCGCTGCTGGCGCGCGTGACGCCGGCCACGCGCGTGCTGCTGGTGAACGCGCCCAACAACCCGACCGGGTGGACGCTCGGTGCGGCCGAGCAGCAGGCGATGATCGAGCACTGCCGGCGCACCGGCACCTGGATCGTGGCCGACGAGGTCTACGAGCGGCTGGTCTTCGACGTGCCGGCCGGTGGCGCCGCGCCGAGCTTCCTCGACCTGGCCGGGCCCGACGACCGCGTGGTGGTGGTGCACAGTTTCAGCAAGAGCTTCCTGATGACGGGCTGGCGCCTGGGCTGGCTGGTGCTGCCCGAGGCGGCGATGCCGGCCATGGGGCGGCTGCTGGAGTTCAACAGTTCTTGCGCGCCGGTGTTCGTGCAGCGCGGCGGCCTGGCGGCGCTGGCGATGGCCCACACGCTGGTGCCCCGCGTCGTGGCCCACCTGCGGCTGTGCCGCGACCGGCTCGTCGGCGGCCTGCAGGTGCTGCCGGGCGTGCGGGTGGCCGCGGCACCGGGCGGGCTGTACGCCTTCTTCCGCGCCGAAGGCCACCCGCTGGCCGGCGATTCGCTGGCCCTGGCACGGCACCTGGTGACCGCCCACGGCCTGGGCCTGGCCCCCGGCGCCGCCTTCGGACCGGAAGGCGAAGGCTGGCTGCGCTGGTGCTTCGCCTCTCGCGACCCGGACCGGCTGGACGACGGACTGGCGCGTCTTCAGGCAGCCCTCGTGCCATAATCGACGGCTTTCCGGCTCACGGCCGGGAAGCGCACGGCGCCGGTCGGTTTCACTGGCGTTCGCAAGTAGACCCACGGAAACCTCTCTCGGTGGCGAGCCGGCCTGGCACGCCCCTGGGGCGGTTTCCAGCCAGCACGGCCACCACACAGGAAATCGACATGCCCCTGACCACCACCGCCACCGCCGACATCGTCAAGGTCCACGCCCGTGGCGCTTCCGATACCGGCAGCCCCGAAGTGCAGGTCGCGCTGCTTACCGCGCGCATCAACGAGCTCACGCCGCACTTCAAGCAGCACCTGAAGGACCACCATGGCCGCCGCGGCCTGCTGAAGATGGTCAACCAGCGCAAGCGCCTGCTGTCCTACCTGAAGGACAAGGACGCCGACCGCTACACCGCGCTGATCGCCAAGCTCGGCCTGCGCAAGTAAGAGTTCCCACGGGGGCTGCCGATGGTTCGGCGCCCCCTGTCACCGTTTACCCAACCCAGGGCCGCAAGAGCTGTGTCATTCCAACGGCATCTCCACGAGGGGTCTCACTGGAATGGCATTGCGCTGCCCACCTCCTAACCAGGAAGACATCGCATGAGCCTGTTCAACAAGGTCACCAAGACGTTCCAGTGGGGCCAGCACACCGTCACGCTGGAAACCGGCGAGATCGCCCGCCAGAGCACGGGTGCCGTGCTCGTCAGCATGGACGACACCGTGGTGCTGGCCACCGTCGTCGCCAAGTCCGAGGCCAAAGCCGGGCAGGACTTCTTCCCGCTCACCGTCGACTACATCGAGAAGACCTACGCCGCCGGCAAGATCCCCGGCAGCTTCTTCAAGCGCGAAGGCCGCCCGAGTGAGCTGGAGACGCTGACCAGCCGCCTGATCGACCGCCCGATTCGCCCGCTGTTCCCGGACGGCTTCTTCAACGAGGTGCAGGTCGTCGTGCACGTGCTGAGCCTCAACCCCGAGGTGCAGGCCGACATCGCCGCCATGATCGGCACCAGTGCCGCGCTGGCGATCAGCGGCATCCCGTTCAACGGCCCCATCGGCGCCGCGCGCGTGGGCTACATCAACGGCGAGTACGTGCTGAACCCCGGCCAGACGCAACTGGCCGACAGCAAGATGGATCTCGTCGTCGCCGGCACCGAGGCCGCCGTGCTGATGGTGGAGTCGGAAGCCGACCAGCTGAGCGAGGAAGTGATGCTCGGCGCCGTGGTCTTTGGCCACGACCAGGGCAAGATCGCCATCAACGCCATCAACGAGCTGGTGCGCGACGCCGGCAAGCCCGAGTGGCAGTGGCAGGCCCCGGCCAAGAACGAGCCCTTCATCGCCAAGGTCAGCGAGCTGGCCGAGGGCCCGCTGCGCGCGGCCTACCAGATCCGCAGCAAGCAGGCCCGCACGCAGGCCTGCCGCGAGGTCACGAGCAACGTCTTCGCGGCGCTCAAGGCCGAGGGCATCGAGTTCGACAAGGTCGAGGTCGAGGGCCTGCTGTTCAACATCGAGAGCGCCATCGTGCGCGGCCAGATCCTGGCCGGCGAGCCGCGCATCGACGGCCGCGACACGCGCACGGTGCGCCAGATCGAGATCCGTACCTCGGTGCTGCCGCGCACCCACGGCTCGGCGCTGTTCACGCGCGGCGAGACGCAGGCGCTCGTCGCCGCCACGCTGGGCACCGAGCGCGATGCGCAGCGCATCGACGCGCTGGCGGGCGACTTCGAAGACCGCTTCATGCTGCACTACAACATGCCCCCGTTCGCCACCGGCGAGACCGGGCGCGTGGGTTCGCCGAAGCGCCGCGAGATCGGCCACGGCCGTCTGGCCAAGCGCGCGCTGGTGGCGGTGCTGCCGAGCAAGGAAGAGTTCCCGTACACCCTGCGCGTGGTCAGCGAGATCACCGAGTCCAACGGCTCGAGCTCGATGGCCAGCGTCTGCGGCGGCTGCCTGAGCCTGATGGACGCCGGTGTGCCCCTGAAGGCGCACGTGGCCGGCATCGCCATGGGCCTGATCAAGGAAGGCAACCGCTTTGCGGTGCTGACCGACATCCTGGGTGACGAAGATCATCTGGGCGACATGGACTTCAAGGTGGCCGGCACCAACGGCGGCATCACGGCCCTGCAGATGGACATC